>JBFJWV010000025.1:0-9826 GCA_041623515.1 Thermoplasmatota archaeon
ACGAGTTCGTGCATGATCATGTGTTGGTACAATGGCCGGCGCGTTTCCTCAATGGATTCCATGGTGCCACCGTGGGCGCGCACCGCGAAGCGGCGCTCCGGCAAATGTTGAATGCGCGTGGCTGCGGCGGGGGGAGCCGCGAAGCTTCCTTCCCCAGAATGCATCAGGCGAGCTCGTTGAAGTCCGCCAGCAACTGTTCGGCGTGCTCTGCGGGTTTGACCTTCGGGTAGTGCTTCAACACCACGCCGTCGGCGCCGACGAGGAATGTCTCGCGACTGATGCCGAAGTACTTGCGCCCGTACAGGCTCTTTTCCTTCCACACGCCCAAGCGCTCCAGCTCTTCCTCGGTCGCCGTCAGCAGCGGGAAGGGAAGCTCGTACTTGGCGATGAATTTCTGGTGCTTGTTGGCGTCGTCCTTGGACACGCCGTAGACCTTGAGTCCAGCCGCTTCGAAGTCGCCCCAAGTGTCGCGGATGCCGCACGCTTCCTTCGTGCAGCCGGGCGTGTCATCCTTGGGGTAGAAGTAAAGCACGTAGGGGGTGCCCTGCAAATCGTCGGACGATACCGTGTTGCCGTCCTGGTCGGGCCAGGCGAAGGAGATGGACTCACCTTCCATGGGCCGCCACTTCCAGCCCCGGTTCAAGTAGTCTTTGGGGAGTTAACTGGAACGCGCGGAAACAGTCGGTACCAGAGAACAAGGCCCCAAACGAGGATGTTGGCGATGAAACCAAAGTACACCTCCCACGGCTCTTTGCGAATCAACCAGTACACAAGGGTCAATCCGGATGCAACCAGGATGAGCAGGATGAATGGAACCGAGAAGTCATTGGCTCGACCGAGGCGAACGGTGCGCACCGCCTGTGGCACGAGCGCAATGGAGAACAGCACGCTGCCAATCAGAATGAGCCAATCCAGTCCTTCAATCACAACCATCCACCCAGGCCGCCGCGCTTAAGCCCGTTCCCTTGAGTGCGCGCATGTGCCCGGCCCCGATTCCCCGCGCCTGCCGACCGGCAATGGCCGCCGTTTCGAGTTGCATGCGTTCGTTTGCGTGAGCGATTCGGCCTGCGCCATGGACGGGCCCGCCGTCGAAATCCGCAAGCGGCTCAAGGCGAAGCTGCGCGAAGCCGGCATGAAGGAAGACGTTCGCATCAACCAATCGGGGTGCCTGGGTCAATGCGGCCACGGCCCCATGATGGTGGTGTATCCGGAGGGTGTTTGGTACAGTCATTTGACGTTGGACGATGCGGACCGCATCTGGGAGGAGCACATCCTGGGTGGGGCGCCAGTTCGGGATTTGGAATTCCGTACGGATGCCAAAGGAACCAATGTGATTCCCATGGCCAGCAAGGACGACCGGACGCCGCAGGTCAATTCACCCTACTACTCGCCGTGCACCCGATGCCCGCCCATTAAGACGGCGTGAGCAGCCGCCTGGCGCGGTCCTTTTTGACGCCCTCATCCAAGTAGGCGAGCGCCAAGTCTGGATGGCGGTGCAGGAGGTCCGTCGCTTTTGGCTCGCGGCCATCTCGCAGGGACGCGACCAGGGCCTGCAAGTCCGTGAGAAATTGCGCCCGCGATTCCAGGGGAACTTCCCGGCGCAGTTGGTCCGCCCACGTCACGCAATCGCCAATGTTTGAACGCTCACGGCCACATCGTCCACTTCCTCACCGGTCAATGGGAACGGTTTGAACTGGTTGGTCCAGTACAGGTCCAGCTCGGCCGTCAATCGTTCTGGCTCGGGCCCGCCCGCAGCGACACCGGCGTATTCTGCGGTCGTGATGAGGCCGCTGTTGCCCGGCGGCATGACGCTGCCCGATTTGTCCGACTCGGCCATGGAGACCATTTGCACCCAGCTGCCCCGATTGACCATGGGGCGCTCATCGGCCGCGTAGGCACCGAACGGGAAGAATTGGGCGTGGTGGACGGGCTCGCGCCATTCCTCGACGGGGCCGTACTTGGTCCGCAGCATTTGTTGCGCCAAGGCAACGCTCGACTTGAGTTGCTGCGCGCAGGTTTCACGCTCCATCGTGCCCAAATCGTCGCACCAGTCATGGCGGGTGCTGCCTTCGAGAATTTTCAGAAGGATGGCGTAGTGGTTGTTGCCGGTTCCGTGGTCACCGTTGTTTTCCCCCTGTGCTGGACCCAATTGCAAGTCGCGCGTCAAGGGGCCCATTTCGTCGCTGGTGATGCGATCAAACAAGTCTTGGATGACAATGTCCCAGACGGCGTGTCCCGGGTCGTCGTAGGTGCCATCGTTGTCGTCGTCGCGCCACGGAAGCTCGGCCGCGAACCAACTGTGCAATGCCTGATGCGCATCGGCTAATTCCGGGTCCGATGCCGCCGCCGCAATGAGGTGCGGCATGAACGAGAGGGCGTAGCTGTCATGGGTGGCGGCTTGCCAATTTACCCACTTGACGTCCTCAAGGGAGAGTGCGTTGCCGGTGTTGGCAAGGGCTTGTTGCATCCAGTATTCGATTTGCTGGACGCGCTGGGTGGGGCCCCAAAGTCCTGCTTGGTCGCCGGCGCGCCACCCGTACACGGGGGCGTTGTTCCAATTGGCGATGTAGCCGGTGGACGGGTCGGTCACCCAGGTGCCCATTTGTTCGCCATACACCTCGCCAACCCAGTCGTAGGCACTCCCGGCCGGGGTGGGCAGTCGGGGGTCCAATCCCGGCGCACGCAGGGGCTGGTTGCCCGTGTGAATCATGCCAACGCCCTCGTGGTCTGCGACGAGGAAGTTGAAGGAGAAGGGGAAGTCGCCCATCAATTCGCGAAGCGATTCGCGGTCCGTCATCAGCGGGGCCTGCAGCCACTTCAGTGCGCCGGCCAATTCCTTGTGGCGGGTGGTGGTCTTGGACATCCATGCCACACCAGCGTCCTCATTGATGGCGACCACGGGCCAGCCATGGGCCCGGCACACTTCTTGCACGTGCACTTGCGGCGCGGCTGCATTGGAGCCCGAGGGAAGGACCGGGTGTTCGACGAACCAGCAATCCATGTCACGGATCTCGCCATCCCACATGTATTGCCGGTCGCCGGCAAGCTCCAAGCTGACCAAATCCACTTGGTCGCCGTTGCCACTTGTGGCGGTCCACGCCATGTGGGGGTTGCGGCCGATGACGATCCCCGGAGCGCCCGTGACACCAATTCCAGCGGCATCGTACCCGGCGCCGTGCAATCCGATTTGGTACGGAACGGGAGGCTTGTAGTACCCCATTTGGGGCGCCCCCCACATCATGGGTGAGCCGGTTTCCGTGAGCCGGCCGTCGACCACCATGGCGTTGCTGCCCCACTTGAAGCCGGTCATCACGCCCCGGTCGGGGGCGGCGAAGTACGACGTTTCCGGCGGAATGGCGACGCTGCCGAACGTCTTGGCGTCGGCCGCGGCGGCCACGTGTTTGCGCTGCAGTTCGTTGGCCTGGGGCGTTGGTTGTTCGCAGCCGTTGAGGACCAAGTCGTTGGGGTGGATGGATGTGTAGGTGTCCTCCGCCGTGAGCCACACTGAATCCTCGAGGGCGGTCCAACCGTCGTCGGTCCCAAGGGTGCTTTCCAGCTGCCCAAGCAGCCGCAGATTGCTCAACTCGCTGCCCCCGGCTACGCCGAAGAAACCGATGAGGTAGGCCACGATGGCGGCGGAGTCGATGGGCTGCCACGGCGGCGGAGTGCGGCCGACGGCGGCAAACTCGAAGGGCCACTGGTCGGTGCCGATGGCTTCGGCCATGAACCGGTTGACCCCGTCGGCGTAAGCTTGCAAGAGCTGCGTGCCTTCCGGGGAGGCATCCAATTGGGCCTGCAATTCTTCGGTTGTGTACAGTTCGCGGTGAATTTCGTAATCGAGGCCGAGTTGTCCGGGGCCCAAGTGGCGCGACGCCTCGCCGTGCCCAACGAGCCGCAGCACATCCATCATGAACAGCCGGTCCCGGGCCTGGACGTATCCGTTGGCGTACCAGAGACTGTAGGCGTCATCGGCGTACACGTGGGAGACGCCGTAGGCGTCGGTCTTGATGGTGGCCGACGTGGGGCCCAATGGCGCAAGGACCGGTGCCAATGATTCCGGTTCCATGCGGCCCGGTTCCAGGTGGCATGGGGGCAAATCTTTGGGGCCGTCGGCCGGGGCAATGAGGGCCACGTTGGGCAGGCCGGAATCTCCAGTTCCTTCCAGGCAACCTGCCAGTGCCAAGCTTGCCATCAAGAGTGCCACGAGTGGCGCAACGAACCCACGCATCGGCGGCCGATGGCGGCAGGGCATCTTACGGCTTGCGGGTCACTCAATGTAGCGCAATGCCTCCGCCGGGGCCACTTTGGAGGCCCTGCGGATGGGTGCTGCCGTTGCCAGCAGCGTGACCGCGTAACTGATGCCGACGAGGGCCAGGATTTCTCCCCATGGAATGACGTATGGATACTGCAGTTCCCGCACCACAGCGAACCAAAGGCCGAAGCTCACGACGATGGAGCAGACGATTCCGATGATGGCCCCCAGCGCCACCACGAGCGTCACTTCCGTGATGAAGATGCGGCGCACCATGGAGCGCGTGTACCCAAGCGCCCGGAGCATTCCGATCTCTTGCCGGCGCTCGATGACGCTGCGGGCCGTGACAATGCCGAGGCTGAGGACGCCGACGATGAGCCCGAGGCCAAGGAAGACCTTCATGGCGCCCAGGATTTGTCGGAACGTCTCCTGCTCTTTCTCCACGATTTTCTCCGACGCCTCGGCGTTCATGCCGACGTCGCGGTAGTTGCGCTCCAGCAGCTTGGCGGTCTCGAATGCGGCATCGCCGTCCGTCAGCCGGTACAGGTACAGACTGCTGCTCGTGCTGGGGAACAATTGCTCCACTTGGTCGGCGGCCAGGAAGATGCCGGGGAAGTGGAATTGCTCCTGGATGCCAATGATGGTGTATTCTTCCGGCGTGTCGCCGATGTTGATTTGCAGGGTTTCTCCGACTTCGTGGCTCAGGTCGCGGCCCGCTTCATCCGTTGAGTATTGGTACGCAACGATGACCACGTCATCACGTTCCAGCAAGGCTTGGTACGCTTCCGCATCCGTCTCAAATTGGGGAAGGCGCCACAGCAACCGGAACTTCTGTGCGTCGATGAAATCTTGGTTGACTCCGTACACATGATGCACGGGGGGTCCGAATTGCCCGGTTCGTTCCCCGGACACGGTGATCAATTCCACGTCCAAGGTGCGGAAGTCCACCAGCCGCGCTTGCTGCGCAATCACGCCATCGGGAATCAGGCCGCGGTCGTAGTCATCGAGGGTTTCGACCTCCAGGGTGGTCGTCGCCTCGATGTGGAAGCCGCCGGTCTGGGTTTCGGCGGGGCGGTCAAACAAGCCACCGAAGATGCTGAAGAAGCCGATGCTGAGAATGACGATGGAAAACATGGCCAATGTCATGCCGGTCCGGAATCGCTTGTGCTGGGGGTATCCCATGGCGGGCACCGAGACCGCCCGCATGGACTTCATGCGTGCCAATGCGCGACCGATGAAGCGCGGCCCTTGCTCAAAGTAGACAACCATCACCACGACGCACAACGTGAGGATGACGCCGCGAATGGGGCCGATGACGTTGGCTTCTTCGATGTCGGCGAATTCCTTGATGACGAAGTAGGTCAGCGTGTAGTAAGCGGCCAAGGCACCCGCAAGCGATGGGTACAGGCGACGGCGGGTGATGCTGCGTCGCAGCGTCATGGCCAAGCCAATGACAATGATCAAACCGCCCAAGACCTGCATGGAAAACGCGCCGGTGCGATCCGGAATGAGCCAACCCCATGCCACCGTAGCGGCGCCGGCGACGGCGAGCGGCATGCCGAGGATGAATTGGAAGTCGGAGCCGGATTTCTCGGGTTCATCGATTTGCCGAATGGCGCGCACAATGTTGAGGCGCGCGATGCGTCGGCTGGCCACGGCAATGGTCACGAACGTCAGCAGGGCGCCGGATGCGAAGGCGCTCAGCAGCAGGCTGGGGGATGCTTGGAATGGAATGGGTGGGAAGTTGCCGCCGAAGCCGGCCAGGATGGCGTTCAAGCCGGCAATCATCGCAGCCGCCAGGCCCAGCCCGAGCATGCTGCCAATCGCTGCGGCGGCCAATGCGTAGAGGCTCCCCTCGAACAGGAACAAGCGCACCAAATCGCGCCGGGTCAAGCCGACGGCGCGCGCCATGCCGAGTTCGCTGCGGCGCTCTTCGGCGAGCATGGTGAAGATGTTGATGATGAGCAGCAAGCCCGTGATGACGGACAGGCTGCCGGCGAACAGCAGCAATCCGGTCAGCGTGGTCCCCGCGTCGTCGGCGAGTTGAATGAAGTTCTCTTTGACGGTGAAGATTTCCAGTTCTTGGATGGCCGCATCTTCAGGGTGCGCTGCTTGAATGGAGAGCAGCGTGGCGTTGAGGATTTGTTCCGCTTCCACGGTGCCGGCCCGTCCCTCAACGATGCCGCCGGGGTTGCTGAACTTGATGACATTGATCTCGTCTTGGCGGTCGAAGGCGTCCTGCGCCTCCTCCATGTGGATGAACACGGCTTCGTCGAAATCGAATTGGTCGCCGCGGCCTCCGTCCGTGATGCCAATGACGGTCAAGTTGCGCGACTGGACGTTGCTAAACGGGTCCAAGCCCTCCACGAAGTCACTGAATTGGTCGATTTGCTCCGGGTCAAAATCTTGGCTCCGCGCTTGGATTTCGGCGAAGTCGTAAATGGGGTACAGCACCACGGCGGCGCCTTGGTAGGGCGTGATGGCGCTGATGGTTGCGCCGATGGTGACGGTCCAGTCACCGCTGGCAAGGTTCGTGCCCGTCGCTGCTTCCACATCAATCACCAACGGAACTTGCGGCGTGGGCCCCAGATTGGCGGGGGCCAATTGGGTCGTTCCGTCGGGCGCTGTCACGCGCAGGGTCATTTGCACAGCGGGGACCGTTCCCCCCACGGTGGGATCCCAGGCCAGCACGGCCACGAATCGCTTGGCGCCGCTGTCGACTGAGATGGTGTAGGTTTCGGACGCTGGCGTGGGCCCGACGAGGGGTGTGAGGATGTCGGCGCCCGCTGCGGTGAGCGCGCCAATCATGGGGGTGACGTCGGGGATGAAGGGGTCCACGGGTGGAGTGTAGCGCAATTCGATGCGGTCGCCCACGGCGATTTCGGTTTCGTCCGCGAGGCTCTTGGTGACAATGGCTTCGCCGGGCTGGATTTCGCTGCCGTCGCTGCTGGACCCGTCGACGAACGTGAACGGTCGGAAGTCCTTGTCGCGCTCCGGCGTGTAGCCAACAATGGCCACATCGGGCTCGAACAAGTCCGTGCGTGGGTTGGTGACGGCGGCGTCCCAAATCACGTTGGCGGAGATGCCGTCGAAGTAGTCGGTGACGGCCGGTTCAGCGAGGAACCCGTCCAGCACGGATTCCGGGTAGAAACTGAAGCTGTCCATGCGGACGGTTTCATCCACGGGGCCGAGCGCGTCGTAGACGGCGCCACGGATGGCGGAGCCGGTTGATTCTCCGGCCACGAGTGCGGCGCTGATGATGGCGGTTCCCACCATGAGGCCCGCAATCACGGTGGCCGTTTGCCGCGGCCGCCGGGCGGCGTTCCGGACCGCCATGCGAAACAGGATGCGGCGGCGCAAGGCTTCGATGCCGACAATCAGCGTTGATGCCAACGCAAGGGAGACCAGGATCCAGGTCCAAACGCCCATGTTACGCCCGCCGTGCGGTGGCCAGGTTCAGGGACTTTCCGGCCCCTTTCTCTTCGCGCACGATGCGTCCCGATTCCATGTGGATGATGCGGTGGCAACTGCGGGCAATGCCGGGGTCGTGGGTGACGATGACGTAGGTTTGTCCCAAGCGCTGGTTCAGGTCATGCAGCAAGTCGAGCACTTCTTGGCCGTGTTCTGTGTCCAAGTTTCCGGTTGGCTCATCGGCCCAGACGATGGCGGGTTCGTTGACGAGGCTGCGGGCAATGGTGACGCGTTGCTGTTGGCCGCCGGACAGTTCGCGGGGTTTGTGTTCCACGAAGTCCCCCAGCCCGACCCGCTCCAGCGCTTTGCGGGCGCGCACGGCGGCTTTCTTCGGGTCCATGCCGGTCACCAGAAGCGGCAATTCCACGTTTTCCAAGGCGGACAAAACAGGCAGGAGATTGAAGGATTGGAAGATGAAACCCATGCGGCGGGAGCGCAACTTGGTGCGGTCCTTGTCATCCATTTTTGCCAAGTCGCGGCCCTCGAGAGCAACGGTCCCCGCTGACACATCATCGAGGCCGCTGAGACAATTGAGAAGGGTGGTTTTGCCGCAACCACTGGGGCCCACGATGGCCAGCATTTCGCCGCGCTTGACGTTCAAGTCGAGCCCGCGCAGAGCCTCCACACGGAGGCGGCCGGATTCGTACACCTTGGCGACGCCACGGGCCTGCACGATGGGGCCGGTTTTCTTGGAGCGCGGGGAACGACGTTGCGTCGTGGCTGCGGGCACGAAACGTCCAATCCCTGCCCCATATACACCGTTGGCGCTTTGCAAATGGAAAGCTGCTATTCGGTGGCCAAGTCCACGACGAGGGGTGCGTGGTCCGATGGCTTCTCGGCGTGGTCGCCCACCTTGCGTTCGTCGCGGTCCACCCACACGTCTTGGACCCGCGGCAACAAGGGCTGGGTTCCCAAGGCGAGGTCGATACGCAGGCCTTTGTTTTGTGGGAAGCCCATGCCGCGGTAATCCCACCACGTGAACACTTGCTCGTCCGTGAGGTGGCGGTGCACATCCGTGAGGCCCCAATCCAACAAGTCCTGCAACCAGCGCCGTTCCTCCACCGTGTGGTGGATGTGGCCGCGCAACCCGTCCGGGTCGTGGCTGTCCACATCATCTGGGGTGATGTTGAAGTCGCCCACGAGAACCAATTTTTGGCCCGGGTCAAACTCCGCATCCAGGAACCGCCGGATGCCTCGGAGCCAATGCTGTTTGATGCCGAAGGCTTCGTGCTCCGGGTCCTTGCCGTTGACCACGTAGAGGTTCATGATCCACGTGTCGTCCCAGCGGCTCGTGATGACCCGCGCCTGGTCGGGGACCGGGTCGTCGGGGAATCCGCGCCGGGTTTCGTCGGGCGCGTCTTTGCTCACGAACGCGACGCCGTTGTACGTCTTTTGACCGTGGGTCACGTGGTGGTAGTCGGGGAATGCGAAGAAGGGGAAGCCGCCGTCCTCGACCTTGGTTTCCTGCAAGGCCACCACGTCCGGATTGTGCCGCTCCAGGAAGCTTTGCACGCGGCCGATGCGCGCACGGAGGCTGTTGATGTTCCAGGAGACAAGGCGCATCAATTGCAAACCTCGGAGGCCGCTGATTGGGCGGCGTCCATGACGGCGTCCGCGTCGAGTGTGTGGTAGTTGCCTTCGCTCATCAAGACCTGACCGTGGCAAATCGTGGCTGAGACGTCCCGGCCGCTGGTCGCGTAGACCAGGTGGCTGACCACGTCGTGCCGGGGCACCAGTTGCGGTCGGCGGAAGTCCACCATGATGACGTCGGCGGTGGCCCGTTCCTGGATGCGGCCAATGTCGGCGCGCTTCAGGGCCGCGGCGCCGCCGCGGGTGGCCAGGTCCAGCATGGCTTGGGCGGGATGCACGCGGGCATCCCAGCGGTGCTGCTTTTGGACCAGTGCGGCGTACTTCATGGACTCAAACAAGTCCGTGGAGTTGTTGCTCGCGGCGCCGTCCGTGCCGAGGCCCACGGTGGCGCCCGCGTCTTGCAGCTCCGGCACCGGGCACACGCCGCCGGTGGCGAGTTTGAGGTTGCTCGCGGGGCAGTGGGCCACGCTGGCTCCCGCATCGGCGATTTGCCGCGCTTCGCCCTTGGTGATC
>JBFJWV010000026.1:0-9735 GCA_041623515.1 Thermoplasmatota archaeon
AACCAGATTGCCAAGGCGGCGGACGCCGCGGACGCGCACTACCTGCTCATTTTGGGTGACCGGGACTTGGAGGCGGGTGCCTGCCAGGTGAAGGATTTGCGCACGGGTGGCCAAACAGAGGTACCCGTCGAGCATGTCGCCGATTGGCTTCTGGAACAATTGGGCCACGAAGACCTGCGGGACTACAACTAGCAAAAATAGCGCCCGCATTTCTTTCTGCATAGCCTTAATCGCTCCTGCGCCTTGCAAATCGCATGGCCCAGGCAGTCAACACGGAGCGATTTGCGGACGTGTGTGCTGCCCTGGGCAACCCGGTGCGCGTCCAGATTCTGCAGCAATTGCGCGAGCCAAAGGCCCTGGGCGAAATCATCGTGAAGCCTCACCGCAAAGAGGGCGACCAAGTCCCGGACCGGGCCATGAGCCGCGTGAGCGTGCGCGGACACCTTGACAAGTTGTTGGCCATTCGAGCCGTGCGCGTCCAGCGCGGGATGCGCAAGGGCAAGGCGGTCGATTTGTACGTGGTCAACCACGGGCGGGTCTTCACGCTCGCGGAGGAAATGCGCCGCCTCGCGTTGCTCCGGCCGCAGGACGTCACTGGCAGCGAAACCGAGGTGCTTGGCCAGCGCAACGAACTCAACGCGCAAGGCGCGTTCCTTGTGCTCGTCAACGGGGTGTTTGAAGGGAAAATCTTCAACCTGGAGGGGCGGCAGCCGGACGGAGACATCTGGCACATTGGCCGCAGCGCCGACAACCCCGTTTGCCTTGACTACGATCCCTTCGTTTCGCTGCGCAACGCCACCATCTGCATCGAAAACGGTGAATTCTGCCTTGTCGCGCGGCCCGGCACACGCAACGGCACCTTCCACAACTGGGTGGAGGTCACGGACGAAACGCCGCGACCGCTGACGTCGGGTGACGTCATCGGCGTGGGGCGTTCGCTGATGGTCTTCCGTCAAGCTTAGGGAAGCAGCTTCAGCGCGTCCTTTGCGGATGCAACTCGATCCTTCGGCTGGTGCTGCAGCAAGTTCTCCAGCAGGGGCTTGAGCGACTTCGGCAAGCCACTCAGGTCGAACACGGGGCCGCGCTGGCCCGCATGCACGCGCATGTCGCTCCGGGTGCGCGCGTTTTCAACGCTTGGGCCACGCAGGCAATCCAGCAAGACCGCTCCCAAACTGAAGAGGTCGCTGCGCACGCTGGTTTCGCCCAGTTCCAATTGTTCGGGCGCCATGTAGCGGATGCTTCCCATCAGACGGGTCGCACCTTGGGTGATGACGACGAGGGTATCGCGTGGCCGATGTTGGTGGGCGATGCCGAAGTCGGCCAGCTTGCATTTCCCCGCGCTGTCGAAGAGAATGTTGCTTGGCTTCACATCGCGGTGAACCACCCCGAAGCTGTGGGCAACAAAGAGGGCCTCCAACAAGTTGCGGGCATGGGATAGGACCTCCTTTTCGTCAAGCGGGCCCTCCAGCAATCGATCTTCGAGGGAGCCGCCGGCCATGAATTCCAAGACCAAAATGGACTCATTGGCGAGGCTTTCCGTGCGCACCAACTGGACAATGTAGGGGCTTTGCAATTGAGCCAGCGTTCGCCCTTCTTGATGGATGGCTGCGAGCGACGCCTCGTCGAGGTTCAGCTGGCGCTTGAGCACCACGGGCCGGTTGGCCAATTCATCATGGCATCGATATGCGTGACTCATGCCACCCTGGCCGAGGATTTCGTCGATGGTGTAGCGGCCCAGAACGCGGTCGCCAATGCGCCAATCGCCAAACTCCTGACGCCGGTTCCAGAAATCCCGCACAATGGCTTCCAATTGCTGGGCCCGTTCTTTGGAAATTCCCATGCCGAGGCGCAGCGCCTGCAAGGTGGTTTCTTCGGCGGAGCCCTGGGCCCCGCGGCGGTACACATCCTCCACGGCCGCCAAGTAGTCCGATTCAGCTTGCGTGTCGGAGAACCCCGGTGTCCCCGCCGTGCTGGCCAGCGCCAACGGACGAACACCCAGGGCAACCAGCGCCCCGGCCGCGACGGCAATGAATGCCGCCGTGGCGGTGGCGAAAGTCGACGTGGGCCCGTTGGCAGTAACCAAGGGCAGGTAGCCTCCGTAGAAAGCCGGCGTGGCAACCGCGAACGCGATGCCCTGCAACGCCGCCGGTCCGCGCACGACGCCGCCCATGAATTGGTGACGCACCATGGCGGCCCACACCAAAATGGGCCGGATGATCAGAACGTCCACTTGCGTTAGCGGGTGAATCACGAGGGCCAGGTATTCTCCTGCGATTGGTCTCAACGTGAGGGTATCCAATGCGGCCTCGAGGATGCCGAAGGCAAGAAACAGCAGAACAAAGCCAATGGCGCGCTGATTGTCCGTTGGGCTTCGTGTTCGTTGCACCAGCAAGTGGGTCATGGCCATGACCAACGACGCCAGCATGGCAAGGCCCGTGATGGTGGGCACAAGGCCCAAGCCAAGCAAGGGTCCCGAGAATTCTTTCCAGAAGCCGGGCTCCAATGCTTGGGCCACCTGCAAGGTTCCCCATGTGCCGATCATGTGCGTGGCGCGCACGCCGAACGCCGCGAACAGGAGGCGGAATTGACGCAATTGCGCCGGATTCTGAATCGTGGGGAGCAGGTAGGCCCAACGGATGAGGAGCAAGGGGAATGCTCCGTTGGCGATGATGAAGAAGAACGACGCATGCTGGCGCCCCCACCAGCCCAACTCCTTGGCCAAGTGCGGTTGCAACAGGGGCTCAATGAATGCGGGGACGGCGAAAACCAGAGCAAGCGCAGCTGCAATGCCGCGTCCAAGCAGCGGGTGCTTGACCATCCATTTCACCTTGCGCGGGTAAATCAGCGCCAGGTAACCGATCAGGATGTTCGTGAAGACGTCGAATGGCCACGTTGTATTGGTCACGGCGGCGCTGATGCGCGGGCTGTCGAGGAACATCCAATTGATGGCACGAAACGCGGCCAACATTCCGTTGACGCCGAAGATGAGTCCGATAACCCACGTGGTTTCGTCACGCTTGGCTTTGACGAACAGGACGGTGGCGAAGGCAAGTTGCAGCAGCGCCGCACTGGCGAAGAACGCAACCGTGGGACTCCAGTCTGCCACCAACGGCATGCATCGGCGTGTCCGGTATTAAGCCGCCATTGGTCAGCCGCCGCTGGCGGCACTGAGAAGCAGGAGGGTCTCTCCGGGCACCAAAGGCGCGTCGTCAGCGATGGGGGTGTTGCCCCGAACCACCACAACCACATCGGTCGATTCACCGACCGCATGAACCAATTCTCCCGCCTTGGCCCCCTCCGGCAGGTCCACCGCACGGTCTTCTTGACGGCGGGGTCGGAATTCGACGAAGACTTGCAAGGCGCCAGCGGCAGGATTTGAACCTGCAAGTCCGTGAGGACGGCGGATTTCGAATCCGCTGCAATGCCGGGTTATGCGACGCTGGCTTGGTGGCACGCGGAAGCGAAGCGGACCGCGGCCCGCTAAGCCAGGGCAGGTGCCGTGCACCTGCGCGTGGCTCCGCGCTGCAGGTTCCGGTGACCCGCATTCGCGGCCGACCCGCGTCCGATATAAGCCGGTTTCGAGGTTCGGCGGTGTGGACCCGGACGCGTTGGAGTTCAAGGAAGCGTGCGACGGCTGCGGTCACCACTTATCATGGATTGACACAGCGTACATTTGCGCTCATGAATGCACGTGGTGTCCCGAGTGCGCGGAAGGTTTCGCCATGGTGTGTCCCAACTGCTCGGGCGAGCTCAACAAGCGTCCGCGGCGGACGCAAAAATTCGGGAGTTAGCACACAACGCTTATGGCCGGCGACGGAACCTTGGCCGTTGGTGAAGTTGATGGGTGAATGGAACAAGGTGCTCGTTGCCGCTGTCATGGTAACTGTTGGACTGGCAGGATGCACAAGCGACGGGGGCGACGTAGCACCCGTTGACAACGTGAATCCGGACGACTACGAACTGGCCGCAGGAACCGGCGCCATCGCCGGCTTGCTGCTCGATGATCGGTTCCGTCCCGTGCAATTGACGGACGACCCCAAGACCGAATTCCAAGCCCGTGGCTTCATCCTTGTCCAGGAAACGGGTGCCCAAATCCAGACGACAGAGAACGGTGAATTCACGGTCGTGGACCTTGAGCCCGGCACCTACACGCTCCGCTTGACCGCTGATGGTTACGAAGCCGCACCCCAACAGGTGGCTGTCGAAGAGGCCGTCTTCAACGAAGTCAGCTTCCAGGCTCGCCGCATCAGCAGCGAGGGCGACATCATCATCACGCAAGAGCACGCGGCCTTCGCTTCGTGTTTCACCAACTTCGTCATGCTCTCGGTAACGCTGGATTGCACCGGCGACCGCTCCGGCGACACGGACCGTGCGGCCTGGTACCCCAACCTGGAGGAATTCAACTCCTCCTTGCACTACGTTGTCCTTGAGGTCCTGTTCGACCGCGATGCTCCGCCCACGACGGCGTACGATGCGGTTGCTCGCGACGCCAGCATTGGCATCGGCAGCGACTTCTCCGCTTGCTTGCTCACGGACGCGGATGGTCCATACTGCAAGCTGCACCTGCCCATCGACCGGGAATCTCCCGATCCCTGGATCAGCGGCGGTGGCTGCGACGCGTCGCCCAGCGGACCGGATGGGTTCTGCCCGTACAACACGAGCATGCCCCTTCAGGTCATCATCTTCGGCCGGGGCTACGGCTACCAGGAAGTCAAGGATGCTTACAAGCCGGTCAATGACGTCATCGTCGGCGTCGTGGGTTGCCCCGCTGGCGGCGTTGTGCCCGTGCCCAACTGCCTCCACGAAGCCACCATGCGCCGCGGCGCAGGCGGTGCCTTGGCCACCAAGGCCACCTACATGATGAGCCTCTTCTTGTTCGACCCCGAAGAAGACCCCAGTGAACCCCCGTTGCACGAACGCGACTACTGCGTGCTCTGTCAATAGGGCGCGCGGCACGCTCTGACGCGGCCTCCATAAGGGGGGCGCGGCAGAAGTTGTTATATAGGGGACCCAAGTCGGCCGCTCTGCTCCAGTAGAGCCGGTGCCCTGTCAAGGGGACCAAAGCGTGCGAGTCGTTGGCTTGCATGGTCGGCACAACTGGATCACTCCCGGGCGCAATGCCTCGCGCAACGCCTGGACACCCGAAGGCTTCCGAGCTGGAGGGACAGGAGAGATACAATGGGAAACAAACACAACCCCCGCCGCGGTTCCATGGGCTTTGCACCTCGTGTGCGTGCCCGCAGCCGCGTGCCCCACACCAAGAGTTGGGCAGCCGACGAGGGTGAACCGAAGCTGCAAGGCTTCGCCGGTTACAAGGCAGGCATGACCCATGCCCTCGCCGTTGACTACCGGCCGAAGTCCCTGACCTCTGGCCAAGAGGTTCGCATGCCGGTCACCGTCATCGAAACGCCCCCAATGACCATCGCTGCCGTGCGCGCCTACGAACAGTCGCCCTACGGCAAGAAAACCCTCACTGAGGTCTGGGCCGACGCCGACGCGCTCGACGCCCGCCTCGGCAACCGCGTCCGCCTCCCCAAGAAGCAGGACACGGACGCCAAGTGGAAGCTCATGGACGAAGCGACCGTCACCGACGTCGCCGTCCTCGCCTACACGGACCCCAAGAGCGTTTCCGGCGTTGACTCCAAGACGCCCGAGCTCATGGAAATCCGCGTCGGCGGCGGCGACATCGCCGGCCGCATTGCCTTTGCCAAGGAACGCCTCGGCAAGCAAGTGACCATCGCTGATGTTCACGCCAACGGCCAAATGGTCGACGTGCAAGCCATCACGAAGGGCTTCGGTTTCGAATCCCGTGTGGTGCGCTTCGGCACCAAGCTGCTGTCCCACAAGAACAGCAAGCACCGCCGCATGATTGGTACCCAAGGTTCCTGGAACCCCCACTGGGTCCAGTCCACCGTCCCCAACGACGGTCAACGTGGCTACCACCACCGCACGGAATACAACAAGCGCATTCTCAAGATCGGTGCCGAAGGCGCCGAAATCACGCCCGCTGGTGGCTTCCCCCACTACGGCGAAGTGCGCAACCAATACCTGCTCATGCACGGCAGCATCCCCGGCCCGTCCAAGCGCCTCGTGCGCCTGCGCGACGCCGTCCGCTACACCCGTGGCATTGAGGTCCAAGAGGCCGACATCAAGTTCGTCTCCACGGCCAGCAAGCAGGGCATTCGCGTCAAGACCACCAATGGAGGTGACCAATGAGCAAGGTTCCTGTCTACAACAAGGCCGGTGGCAAGAGCGGCGACGTCGCATTGCCCGACGTTTTCGCTACGCCCCTGCGCACCGACTTGATCCGCAAGGCCGTCAAGGTGAGCCGCGCCAACCGCCGCCAGCGCTACGGTGCCAGCCCGGTTGCCGGTGAACGCCACGCCACGGCCTCCGTTGGCAAGGGCAAGGGCGCTTCCCGTGTCCCCCGCCTGACGCAAGGCCGCGCAGCTGCGCTGGCCCCCAACGTCGTTGGTGGACGCCGCGCTCACCCGCCCCAAGCCCGCAAGGACTGGGCGCTGCGCATGCCCGCCAAGGAACGCCGCCTCGCCATCGCCGCTGCTCTGGCCGCGACGGCGCAAGGTGACGTGGTCAAGGCCCGCGGCCACAAGGTTGCCCTCGACACGTTCCCGGTGGTCGTCGAAGATGACTTCGCTGCCCTGACCAAGACCAAGGAAATCACCGCTGCCCTGGAAGCCATGGGCCTCGGCGACGACCTGCTGCGCGCCAAGGACGGTGTCCACATCCGCGCCGGCATGGGCAAGCTCCGTGGTCGCAAATACAAGACTCCCAAGAGCATCCTGCTCGTGACCGCTGACGGCAGCGGCAAGGCCGCTGGCAACCTGACGGGCGTGGACGTTGTGTCCGCCGCCAACATGGGCGCCGAGCACCTGGCCCCCGGCGGCGACGCCGGTCGCCTGACCGTCTTCACCAAGGGTGCCCTCGAGCACATCAAGGAGGCCTACCAATGAAGGACCCGTACCAAATCGTCTTCCACCCGTCCGTGACGGAAAAGACGATGATGCTCATGGACCGCAACAACAGTCTCGAGTTCATGGTGCGCCGCACCGCGAGCAAGCCCGAGATCAAGGCGGCCGTCGAACAACTCTTCGAATGCCAAGTTGAAGCCGTCAACACCCGCATCACGAAGGACGGAAAGCGCGCCATCGTTCGCTTCGGTGGCGACACCAGTGCCGAGGACATCGGCATGCGGATTGGGGTGTTCTAGATGGGCAAGCGCATTCTTTCCCGTCGCCGCGGTGCAGCCAAGCCTGGCTTGACCAGCCCGAGCCACAAGCACAAGGGAGCCATCCGCTACCCGTTGCGCTTCCAAGGCTCCGGCAAGGTCACGGGCCTGCGCCACGCCCCGGGACGCACCGCTGTGGTTGCTGAAGTCAGCTTCGACGACGGCCGTTCCTTCCAGCACATTGCTGCGGAAGGCATGTCCGTTGGCCAAAGCGTCGTCTTCACCGACCGCACCATGATCCAACCCGGCAACGTCACCATCATCCGGAAGATTCCGGAAGGTACGCCCATCTTCAACATTGAAGGGCGCCCCAACGATGGCGGCAAGTACGTCCGCACCGCGGGCAACAATGCCGAAGTGGTCAGCCATGACGCGAAGGGCACAATCATCCGCATGCCCAGCGGCAAGTTCCGCCGCTTCCACGGCGAATGCCGCGCAACCGTTGGCCTCGTGGCTGGCGGCGGCCGCGGTGACAAGCCGTTCGTCAAGGCCGGCAAGAAGCACCACCTCATGAAAACCAAGGCGGCGAAGTGGCCCCGCGTTCGCGGTGTCGCCATGAACCCCGTGGACCACCCTCACGGTGGCGGTGCTCACAACTACACTCCCGGACGCACCAGCGTCGCCCGCGGTACGCCGCCGGGCCGCAAGGTGGGTAAGATCGCCCCCAGCCGCACGGGTAAGAGGTGAATTAGATGGCAAGCAAAAAGAAAGGATACACATCCGCTGGTGCCGCACGCCGGAAGCAGCGGAAGGCACAAGCAGCCATCGAGACCCGGCAGAAGAAGGAGTTCACCTACCGCGGCAAGACCGTCGCAGAGCTCAAGGAACTGCCCCTCGACGACCTGCTTACGATCATGCCCTCTGGCATTCGCCGCAGCTACAGCCGCGGCGTGAAGAGCGGCGAGAAGAAACTCTTGGACCGGATCGACACCGTCGAACCCGGCAGCGCTGTCCTGCGGACGCACTACCGCCACTTGGCGGTCCTGCCCCGTTTCGTCGGCCACCGCATCGCGGTGTACAACGGCAAGGAGTTCCAAGAAGTGACCGTGACCCCCGAGATGATTGGACATCGCCTCGGTGAGTTTGCGCCCCCCACCCGCGTCTGCGCCCACAGTGGCGTCGGTGTCGGTGCGACGCGCAGCAGCAAGCACGTCCCCTTGAAGTGATACCATGACGACGAAATATTCCACCGTCTCCGACGCCGCCACCACGGCCAAGGCCTACGGAAAGGACATGCCCTGCAGCCCCAAGTCGGGCCGCAACGTCGCCAAGGCGATCAAGGGAATGCCGGTCGGTCGCGCCAAGCAATTCCTGCAAGAAGTTGCTGAACTGAAGACCGCCGTCCCGTTCACGGTCCGCAAGCGCAAGATTGCGCACCGCCGTGGCAAGGGCTTCGGTCCCGGCAAGTACCCCAAGAAGGTCGCCGAGCACTTCCTGAAGGTTCTGGCTTCCGCTGAAGCGAACGCCGAATACAAGGGTCTGGACACGGACAACTTGGTCATCTCGCACATCAGCGCGTACCAAGGCACCGTCATCAAGGCGTACATCCCGCGTGCCCAAGGCCGCGCAACGCCCCACTACGACCGCACGTGCAACGTCGAGATCATTGTCAGCGCACTGGAGGACGAATAACATGGCCGTCGAACGCAAGTTCATCAAGGAAAATGTCCACCGCCTGCTGGTGCGCGACTTTGTTCGCAAGGAAACCCAACGCGCCGGTTTCGGTGGCTTGGACATTCAACGCACGCCCCTCGGGACCCGCATCAACATCGTTGCGGAACGCCCCGGCATGGTCATTGGCCGCCGTGGCAGCACCATCAACGAGTTGACCGCGAACCTGAACGCGAAGTTCAACCTCGACAACCCCCAACTGGGCGTTGACGAACCGGAAGACAACGCCGCGCTGAACGCCCAAATCATGGCGTTCAAGGTGGCTGAGTCCCTGGAACGTGGCTGGCACTTCCGCCGCGTGGGCCACTCCACGGTGCAGCGCATCATGGGTGCCGGCGCGCAAGGTGTCATCATCGAGATTGCCGGCAAGCTGACCGGTCAACGCAAGCGCCGCGAGAAGTTCATCGCTGGCAACGTCAAATACTGCGGCGAAACCGCCCTGGAACTGATGGACGTTGGCAATGCCCAGTGCAAGAAGAAGCTGGGCACGATCGGCTGCACGGTTCGCATCATGAAGAAGGACGCCGTCCTTCCCGACCGCGTCAAGGTCCTCGCCCCCGGCCAAAAGGCCGCCATGGAAGCCCAAGCTGCGGCCCAAGCCGCTGCCCAAGCTGCCGGCGTGGAAACGGTCCAGCAAGCGCCCGCTGAGGAAGCCGCTCCGGCTGCCCCAGAGAAGCCCGCTGAGACCCCCAACCTGACCAAGATGACCGTCGCCGAATTGAAGGAACTGGCCGCCAGCCGCAACGTGGACCTGGCCGGCAAGACCCTCAAGGCCGACATCATCGCCGCCATCGAAGGCTCTGCTCCCGCAGCGGCCT
>JBFJWV010000027.1:0-9635 GCA_041623515.1 Thermoplasmatota archaeon
AGCGGCCGGTCCCGTGGGGGGCAGCCAGGCAGGGACATTGTCTTCGTGCATGGGCGCGGGGGGAGCGGGTGTTTGGTACGCGGAATTCACAGGCAGCTCGCCGGCGCGCACTTGCTCGTAGCCAAACACACGGGTCGCCGTTCCATCGAGGGCTGTCCCCAACAGTTGGAAACGAAAGTGCAGCCCGTCAACGGCGCCAACGGCGCCCTCGTGGGACTGGTGGGTGTGGCCCACCCACATTGTCGTGTTGACCTGTTCACACGCAGCCCCGCAATCATGCCACATGGAGAAGGAATTCACAAGGACGTCCGGGCCGCCAACGTATGTTCGGTAGCGTTGGATTTGGTCACCGAGCGAGATGACATCGTCGGGAAGTTGATCCGGGGTGGGGTGCGTGAAGTAATCGTACGCGGTGTCACGGACGGCGATGGTGTAACCCAGCGGATTGATGGGGCCCACTTTTGTTACCGGGCGGATTTCCGCCAGTTTTTGCAGCGTGTCCACGCCGTCGCTGACCGCCACCGTCCAGTACCCACGGCGGGTGCCATCGTCTTCGAACGTTTCCGTGTAGGTCACGTCTGCAAGGTAAGCGTCCGGGTGAGACGCAAGGAAGTCCACCATGCGGGGGGCCACCAAGTCCTGGCGGATTGCCTCCCAGGCCACGTCATAGGAAACCAAACTGTCCAAGCCAGCACTGTCGATGCGCAAGCGCTCGCGTGGGGCGGGGGACGCCGGGCCCAGCCCGGGTGCCACGACGGAAGCCGCCAGCTCCGGATAGGGGCTGGGGCCGCGCGAATCATCGGTGCGCACAAAGCGGTACAAGCCCGGCTCATGGGTTTCATCCTGAAGCCAATTCACCATCCAGGAGGTGTATTCCTTCGGAAAAGGACTCGACGCGTCGTACGTCACCGCGACGCTCCCATCTTCACCTTGGACGTAACGATGGAGCGGAGCCCCGCCAGCGCCTCCTCCGGAATCCAGGATGAATGAGTTGGAGGCCGCGCTGCAGCCGCCTAAGATGCGCGCTTTCGCGGGCGCCGTCGCTTGACCATGGACGTCACCCAACATGGCACACTCGCCGAGCGGACCCACATGGTTGCGTTCGTGACGGGCAGCCGACCCGGCGTGGGTGGTTGCCCCGGTGCCGAGAAGACCCACATCCTCCCGTCGTTCGAGCCATTGGCCGGCGGACTCTTCGACGAAAGGCTCCAGCGTTGCCGCATCGTAGTAGGCAATGCGCTCGGTCGTCACCTGGCCGCTGGAGTCATGGAAGATTTTCGCTTGCAGCGGCAGGGCCAGGCGATGATTGAAGTCGCGGTCGAGCACGAATGCAGCTGGAAGCCATTCCAGGGTCACACGAAAGGCCGCCTGCTGCCCCTGGCCCCGGAAGGCATCGAATGTGGCGCGGTCACCCGGCCCGGGAAAGGGTACGGCGGTGACCTGGTCGCCATCCGCAGATGCTTCGACGAAACCGAAGGCGCCGCTCGTCAAGATGAAGAGCGCAACCGAAACGCTACCGGCCCTCCACAGACGCCCCATGGAGATGGGGAGAATTGCGCGAGTAAAAGTTGATGCGGACAATCATCGAATGGGACCCGGACAATCTTAGAACAGGCTGGCTGCCCGCCAACCAAGCCAAGCCATGATGGGCCCACCCAGCGCGTTGGCGGCCGCGTTGGCCATGGCGATGCCGCGGTGCCCCGCGCGCCACAAGTCAATGGTCTCCACGCTGTACGTGCTCAGCGTGGTGAAGGCGCCCAAGAATCCGACCGCAAAGAAGAGACGGGCCGGGTGCTCCATCCCATGGTCAAGGAAGACGGCCCCCAGCACAAATGAGCCGGCCAAGTTGACGGCCAAGGTGTGCCATGGAAACAGGAGTCGGGGCAAGGCGCTGCTCACGGCGAAGCGCGCGACGGCCCCAAAGGCGCCACCGACGGCCACGAGCAACACCCCTTTCCAGTCCATGTGGCCCCATGCGATGGGTCCATGATAACCCGGTGCCATGCCACCTTGTGCTGCGCGTCAAGCGAATCCACGACCCGCCCGACCCGGACGATGGCGCCCGCATCTTGGTGGATCGCCTGTGGCCACGGGGCGTGTCCAAGGACCGTGCCGCGCTCCACCAATGGGCCAAACACGTGGCGCCGAGCAACGAGCTTCGGCAATCGTTCCACGCCGACACGGATTGGCACGCCTTCGAGTCCCGCTACCGGCGCGAATTGGCAGAAAAAGACCTGTCCGACCTGCACGCATTGGCCAGCCAAACCCATGTCACCCTCCTGACGGCAGTCAAGCAGCCGGACCGCAGCCACGCCAGTGTGTTGCGGGACGTGTTGATGGGACTGTAGCCCTTCTGTCGCCGCCACCACGCTTAAATGGGGCTTCAGGTCACGCCGGCCCTACAGTCCGACCGCTCTTGGTTGGAGGTCTCGAACATGGGTAACATCCGTCCGACGTACATCAAGCGTGTCGCCATCGAATTGGTCAACCGTTACAACGACCGGTTCAGCGACGACTTCGAGCACAACAAGAAGATGGTGTCCGAGCTGACCGATGTGCAAGGCAACACCTTCCGCAACCGCATCGCCGGTTACGTGACGACCTACCGCAAGAACTGGGAAGCGGCCACCGTTGAGCAAAACGAGGACGAAGAAGTCCCCGCTCCGGTCGAGGCCACCGAAGGCGACGAACCCGCCGCGGCTTAAACTACCCGTTAGTTGGTAGCAACTCATCAGTGATAATGCACTGCTGAGTGGAACCCCCAATGACATCGAACCTCCAGGCCGCCCGCCGCGCACTCGCGGACGGTCAACCGGTGCTCCTCTACGACGCCGACGGCCGGGAAGAAGAAACGGACCTGGTCATTGCCTCCGAGTTCGCCACCCCTGGGCTGATTCGGCAACTGCGCACCGACGGGGGCGGATTGTTGTGCACGGCCATCGCGCCCGAACACCATAACCAACTCGGCCTGCCTTGGCTCTCCGATGTCCTGGCCGCTGCCGCGACCACCAACCCTGTGCTGGCCGGCATGATGCCGGACGACATCCAGTACGACGCCAGCAAGCCTGCCTTTGGCTTGACCATCAACCACCGCACCACATTCACAGGCATCACCGACAGCGATCGCGCCACCACGATTGTTGAGTTGGCGCGCTTCCTCGAAGAAAACCGACGCGCTGACCCATCGGACGCGCAAATGGCGTTCGGAAAAGAATTCAGGGCGCCAGGCCACGTGATTCTGCTCAACGGTGCTCCCCAGGGCCTGCAGGACCGCCAAGGCCACACGGAATTGAGCATCGAACTTCTGCGGCAGGCCGGCCTCACGCCTTGCTCCACCATTTGCGAAATGATGGCGCCCGACGGCAACGCCCTGAGCAAACAAGAGGCCCAAGCCTACGCCAAGCGCCAAGGGTTGGTGTTCTTGACTGGCGACGAAGTGGTCGCAGCGTGGAAGGCGACGCCCACCCCGCTGCCGGCATGAGCCCATCAACCATGCGACCCCATGTGCGGGTCATGACAACCGGAGTCTTCGACCTGCTCCACCCCGGCCATGTTCACATGCTGGAAGAGGCCGCCAAACTGGGCGACGAACTGGTCGTGGTCATTGCCCGCGACGACTCCGTCATCAAAGAGAAACACGCCCCCATCACGCCCGAGGACCACCGGCAGCACATGGTGCAAGCCCTCAAGCCCGTGGATCAAGCCGTGCTTGGCCACCGGGGCGACTATTACCGCATCGTGGAGGAACTGCAACCCAACATCTTCGCCCTGGGGTTCGACCAATCGTATGACGAAGATCAGGTCCAAGCAGAATTCGACAAGCGCGGCATCAACTGCCGCGTCGTGCGCCTGCCGCAATTCGTGGGCGACCTCCAAGGCACCCGAAAGATCATTGAGAAAGTGGCCGAACGCGCGGCCCAAGACAGCCTCTACAAGGAGAGCAAATGACCAAGGCCCGGCGCATATCCGGCAACCGCCTCAGCAAGTGGCTGATCATCCTGGGCGCGACGGTCACCGTCGCCGCCATTGGGCTCGGCATCGCCCTCGACGGCAGCGCGGCAGCGACGGCCCTGAGCATCGGAGCGGTCGCTGGCCTGTTGATGATTGCCGCTGGGCTGGTCTACTACATCATGAACCCCGTTCGGAGGCACGCGTGAACCGCCACCTGCGCTTCGCCGGCATCTTCACCCTGGCCATCGCCGTGGCCACCCTCAGTTTCACCGCCCGCGAAGGGTGGAGCCCCCCGTTCGCTATCCTGGCCTCCATGGCCTTGATTGCTGTCTGGATTCTGTACATCCTGAAAACCCGCAAGGAGACCCCGCAATGAGCCCCACATACGCTGTGGTTGACACCACATTCGCCGTGGTCAACATGGGAGACCGCGCCGTTGACCAACTCAAACAACACGGAATTACCAACATCCAACGGCGGACCGTGCCCGGATTCAAGGACTTGGGAGCGGCCTGCCGGCAATTGCTCGACCAAGGCGCGGACATCGCCATCGCCTGCGGCATGGTGGGCCCCGAAGACATTGACAAACAATGCAGCCAAGACGCCAGCTTCGGCCTGCAACTTTGCCAACAATTCACGGGCAAGCACGTGCTGGAAGTTTTCGTGCACATGGACGAGACCGATGACGAGCAGGAATTGATTGGCGTCGTGGACAACCGCGTCCGCGAACATGCAACCAACGCCTACTGGCTTCTGGAAGCCCCCGAAGAATTGGCCCGCCGGGCCGGAACCGGGCAAAGGCAAGGCTTTGAAGACGTGGGCTCCATCGAGGTGTAGGGATGGTACTCGACGAGGATGCGCTGGAAGCCATGCTGCGCCGGCAGAAGGAAGGCGGTGGCAAGTCGCAGCCGGTCGAGCTGACGCACGAAACCGAAGAGTTCGAAGTCTACGAGCGGCCCAAGGACGAATCCGAAGTGGAAGAAGCCCCCGAAGAACCGGTCCGCGCTCCCATGGCCGACCCGTTGCCTCCGGCATTCCATGAAGATCCGGAGCCTGAACCGACACCGGAGCCCGAGCCCCGTCCGGTTCCAGAGCCGGCCCCCAAGCCCACGCACATCCCCGTTCCCGATCCCGTCATCCACGGCCAGATTGCTGAGCCCAGTGCCGACGAATCGCCCGAACCGACGCCGCCGCCGGCAGTGACGCCGCGCACCCACGCGCCGGAGCCAACCCCCCACAATTTCGCTCCTGAACCGGCCCCGAGTCAACCCGGTGAGGGCCCGCGCTTGGTTTTGGTTCAAGCGCTTTTCAACGAAGAGTTGACCGAGATGATGGCCGAGTTGGCCAAGCAAAAGGCGCGCAAATTGGGCGCCGAAGTGGTTCACCATGTTACGGTTCCAGGCGTGTACGACTTGCCGCTCCTGACGCAGCATCTGCTGTCGCGTGACGATGTGGACGGCGCCGTCGTCATCGGTGTCGTGGTGCAAGGCGAAACCAAGCACGACGAACTCATCACCCACGCCACGGCGCGAACATTGCAGCAGATTTCCCTGGAAACCGGCAAGCCCATCGGCCTTGGCATCACGGGGCCCGGCATGACCTGGGCCCAGGCCGAAGCACGCGTC
Organism: Thermoplasmatota archaeon; assembly: GCA_041623515.1. Classification (GTDB taxonomy): domain Archaea; phylum Thermoplasmatota; class E2; order JACPAO01; family JAHFTW01; genus JBFJWV01. The sequence continues at coordinate 5,577 of JBFJWV010000027.1, forward strand.
GCCAACGGCGCGCATGCGGTTGAAGCAGCGGTTGCGCAAGTGCGGGCGCTCGCCCAGCATTGAACCCTGTGACCCACAGGGGTTAAGTGAAACGCAGGCTCCTGCCCGTCGATTCATATGCGCTTCTGGGTGGTTGCTCTACTGATTCTGTGCTTGCCCGCTGCTTCTGCAGCGCCCGTCTACATGACTCCGGAGTTGAAGGAAGTCGTTCACGAAACGCTTCTCGGCGCGCCGAGCCATTGCATCGATGCGCATCACTATGCCATGTCGCAAGACATTCCAGGCGAAGTGGGATCGACCACGGGCTTCAGCAACCCCGCATTGGCTTGCGCCACGTACCTGGAATGGGACGTGACTTCGGGCTTTACCTTGCAGGGTGAACTGGAATTCAACATCGTGGTCAGTTGCGAAAACTTGGCCCTGAGCACCACCGGTGCCACCTTTACGCACCGCATCATCATGCAGAAGAACGGCGAGTCCATTGGCGACTCGTACGACGGCGCGGCCGGTGAGAACGCCTGCATGGGCGAACTGGTGTGGGCCGGCACGGTCCCCAACACAGGCGGCACCGTCTTTGAAGAAGGCGACCTCCTGGCGCTGCGCGTCATTCACTGGTACTTGACACCGCCCGCCCAAACCAACAATTTCCACTTCATCTCCGGCCAGACGTACGTTACGAACCCGGGAATCCCGGCGCCTGCGTTGTTCGATGACGTGCCCAGCGACGACGAGGAGCTGCCGCCGGCCCCGACCACGTTCGAGGAGAACCTCACCGATGCATCCGTGCAAATTGCCCACAGCTTCACCGAGGAAACTTCGGACAAGTACATCTTCACATGGAACACGGATGCCTCGGCCTGGACCATTTCATACGTGTCCACGCAAACTGCGGGCGAAGTCAAGTTTAGCGTCCTCGACGGCGATGGCGTCGGCGTCTACGAAGGCACCATCACGGCTGGCTCCCAAGCCAGCGAGTACTTCGATGCCGTGGCACCCGGCGCTTGGACCATCGAGCTGGATTACACCAGCTTCGTTGGCGACTTTACGTTCGCCGTTGAGCCGGGCGTCGTCGCCGATGAAGCCCCTGCCGCCGATGAACCCCCGGCCCCGGTGGACAACACGCAAGATGAGCCCGAGGAAGCTCCCAAGAGCACGCCCATGGGCTTCGTTCTGCCGGCCATGGGACTTCTCGGCCTCGCTGCCCTGCGCCGCCGCTAAGGCCCAAACTGACGCACGGTCAGTTGCTCCATGAAGTGCCGCTCCTGCGCCACCACGGTGTGCTGCGGGTACCCAGCGGCAGCCATCGCGTCCATCAGGGGCTGCGGGTCGCTCAAGCTGGAATGGATGATCAGCACGGCCCTGGCTTGCCAACTGCATCGCTCCAGTTGCGCAACGAATCGGAGCACCACGTCGTTGCCGGACAGGCCGCCATCAAACGCGGCGTTGAGTGGCCCCTGAACCCGTTCATCCTCGGCGGTTGGCAGGTAGGGCGGATTGAATGCAATGACCTCGAACGGGCCCTCCACGTCGCCCATGAGATCCGCTTCCGTCGCTTCCAAGCGCAACCGGTTTTCCTTGGCGTTGGCGGCAGCAAGCTTGACCGCATGCGGGTTCACATCCGTGCACGTGACCCTGGCGCCGCAGCGGGCGGCCACCATGGATACCGTGCCGGTTCCGCAGCCTACCTCAAGAAACCGCTCTCCAGGGAGCACAACCTCGGCCACCACGCGCGCCAGCAGAAACGTGTCATCGCTGGGTTCGTACACTTCGGGGTGGGTGCCGATGAAGAGTCCGTTCCAGTCCATCAGCGTGCTCCACCCAACCGGTTGGCCAGCGCGGCAAATTCTGCGGGCGCCACCTCCTCCGGTCGGGCCTGCGTGAGTCCTGCCTCCTCAAGGGCAGCCAAGGTGTGTTCTTTGGAAATGCCCAAACCGGCCACCGCCGGCGGAAGCGTGTTGCGCAGCTGCTTGCGCCGCTGTTGAAACGGCACATCCACCACCGCCCGCCAGACGGTTTCGTCATCGACTTGGAATGGCGCCGCCGCGTGGGGCTCCAGGGCGATGACCATGGACGCGACCTTTGGTGGCGGATCAAAGCACCCCGGGGCAACATCGCGAATCTTGCTGACGCGCGCCACGCGCGCCGTATGCACGGACAAGCGCCCGTATTGTTTGGTTCCGGGACCGGCGAGGAGGCGCTGGGCGAATTCCTTCTGGAACATCAGGACCGCCTTGCCCCATCCCTGGGCCCGGTGCAAATCCAGGAAAGCCGCCGTGATGGGGCCGCTGATTTGGTACGGCAAGTTGCTCACAATGCGGTCAAACGGGCCAAGAGCTGCCAAATCCGCTTGCAGCGCATCGCCCTGAACCACCTCCACGTTGGGGAAGTCCAGGCGGACGGCAAAACGAGCATCGGCCTCAATGGCAACAACGCAACCCGCATCGCCAACGGCTTCTGCGAGCGGGGCAGTCAGGACGCCCCCGCCGGGGCCGATTTCGAGCACGCGGTGGCCGGGGTGCACATCCGCAGCCTCGACGATGCGCCGCGCGATGCGTGGCTCACGCAGGAAGTGTTGACCGAGGTCTGTGTTGTGGCGCGGCTCCATCGCGCCTGCACCTCACCGGCGGTGGTAGCGTTCGCGTTCTTGCTGCGGCGGGCGCGTGAAGATGCGGTACTTTTCGTTCGGGTCCTGCAATTCCTTCAGGATGCGGTCCCGAACGGTTTGCTTGGGGTGCGGCAGTTGGGCCCGCTCTTCCAGCTCTTCAAAGCTGGCGAACTTGCCCTTCTTTTGCTCCTGGACAATGTGTTCCACGGATTTCTTGCCAACGCCCGGAAGGAGTTCCAAGCTGTGGAAACGCACGCTGATGGGAGGGGCGTCGTTGAAGAACCGCAGGAACCGTTCCGGCTCGGCGTTGATGATGTCATCAATGACGTAGGGCAATTCGCCGTGCGCACTGGGCGTCAATTCGTCGTACGTGACACGGCTGCGAATCTTTTGGACAATGGTGCGCTTTTCCACATCCTTGCCCACGTAGCATTTGTCGCCAACCGTGAAACTGACACCGTTTTTTGGCACCAGTTCAAACATGGTGAATTGGGCGTGGCCTACACCGAGGAGAGTGGGCTCTCGCCGGGCGGGGGGCGCGTCGGGGCGCCCGTTGGGCAAGAAATCCAAGATGTAGACGTAGTCCTCCATGCGTTCACCTATGCGACGTAGTACTTGTCAACGACGTCGATGATCTTTTCGAGGTCGTCTGCGGACAAATCCACACCACTCTTCTGGTAGATGGACTGCACGTCATCGGGGTGCTGCGGCACCAAGTCGGCGACCTTGTACGCAAACATGGGGTCCGCGTCGGGCACCAGCTTTTGCAGCTCGTCAATCATCTTGACGGCCGTCTTCGCATCCACGCGGGCGAACCGGCGGGCGTGCTCGAGTGCAATTTTTTGCTCGTAGGTCATGTCGTCGCGTTCCTTGGCGGCCGCTTCGAGCATGTCCTTCACTTCAGCCAAGCTGACCAAGCGGCCAACTTCCTGAACTTCGTCGAGGAGAATGTCGTCCATGGTACCTACTGGACGGCCTTGAGGTGTTCAGCGCGCACAACGAGCGTCTTGGGCTTGTTGCCGTGGACGATGTCAACGACGAAGGATTCGCCGCGTTTGCCGGCGACGACGCCGGTTTGGCCTTGGAAGCGCTTGTGAACCATGCCCTTCTGTTGGGCGGGGTCCATCACGATGGCCACACGGGTGCCTTCTTCGAATTGGCGCAGCACGGCGTTGGGGCTGGCGACACCGCGGTCGCGCGGGGACTTGCGGAAAACGCCGCGGGTCTTGGAGCGGAGGCCCTTGGAACGGATTGGCATGATTGATTCTCCTTGGTTTCTCCCGAGATGGCCCACAGTAGAGCCATCGGGGGACGGTATGTTGGCGTGGACTGGTCGCCCTATTTAAGGCTGAGGGCCATCAGCACGCGCCCACAGAACCAAAGGAGGCCCGCTTGATTACCTCACCATTTCGTTGGTAGGTCATGGTGATTGGAACGTTCACTGCATCCCCTTG
>JBFJWV010000028.1:0-9304 GCA_041623515.1 Thermoplasmatota archaeon
ATGGGTGAACCCAGTGACGATTCTTCCGAGAATGGCACGGGCAACGCCAGCATGTTGCACCTGCGCCAAGCGGGCAACGGAACCGGCAACCAGACCGGAAACGGCACCGATGACGGCGCCGTGGACGACGGCGATGACGGCTGCCCGGCATTGGGGAACGCCATTCCCAAGCCCATCGTTGGCGTGGATATCAAGACCGCCGCTGCTCCCGTGGATGTCACGTACGCGTACAATGCGTCCGATGCCGACGGTGACAACCTCACCTGGACCTTGGATGTCAATGGCGATGGCGTGATGGAGGCCGAAGGCAACCAGAATAACCTGCCTGGAACCTTCACGTTCACCTACGACGCCGCGGGCGAATTCACGGCCTTGTTCGTGGTCAGCGACGGGCAAGACAACGCCACCGCCGACGTGACGGTGACCATCATCGAGCCCATTCCGGAAGCGGACCCGTTCCTGTTTGAGGCGTACTTCCAGGAACCGTGCCCGCAGTGCTCCCAAGGCGCCAACACCGGGATTGGATACCGCAGTGGGAACCAGGGCATTGACCACGTTTGGAGCGAAATTCCGCCCGAATTCGCGGGCACCCCGTACCTGGCCAAGACGACCGGTCAAATCGTCGGATTGAGCTTCCGGGATGCATGCGACGGCGGCGGAAACGTCGAAACGCCCCTCAGTGAGGCGGCGACTCTCGAGGGTCTGGTGCCTGAAGGCGCAGCATGCGTCCTGATGTGGGAGCAAGGACCGGTCCGCGGAGGCAAGCTGAGCTTCGTCGCCGACGGTACCAAGGATGACTTCCCCGAAGACACGTTGTGCTACACGGATGACTTCACCTTCGTTGGCAGCTTTGCGGCAGGCGGCGTCTACAACACGGACGGCCTCTGGTTCTACACGGAGGACAACGGGGTGCCGGGCCTGCAGCTCAACGGCAACGATTCACCCGGTGGCATCCACCGCGCGGATTGCGAAGGCGGCGACACCGTCCAAGTGTAGCGGACCACGGCAAACGTTAAGGGCGTCCGACCGAGGACCCCTGTATGCGTGTGTGGGTGGTAGCATGTCTCATGACCCTTGTCATGGTGGCTGGCTGCATTGGAGAAGAGACGCCAGAATCGAACGAAGTGGACAGCGGATGCCCGGGCGATGATCACGTCATGGGCGCCATGGACACGGACGAGTCGGCGGACGACGCGGAAGAAGCCGAGCCGGGCGATGGCAACGACACCGCCACGCGCCTCGCATTGCGCCAAGCGGACGGCAACGAATCGGATGAAGCCGATGACGATGCCGTCGATGAAGGCGCTGAAACGACGGACGATGGCTGCCCAGGCAGTGCCATCGGCATTGGAGCCGGAGTCTCCGTGACGCCGGACGCAACGGAGGGAACCGTGCCGTTTGACGTGGTCTTCGACCTCGATGCCTTCGAGATTCCCTTGGATGAGAATCTCACCTGGACGCTGGACGTCGATGGCGACGGCGCCGAGGACACCAATGGCAACGGCCACAACCTCCCTGGTAATTTCACGACCACTTACGGTACGGAAGGCACGTACGAAGTTCTCTTTGTGGCCAACTACGGTGACGAATCCTGGAACGCGACCGCCACGATCACGGCTCTGCCGGCTGCCGAGCCGGAACCGGAAGTGCCCGCCGAGCCCGGCGAACCGCAGCCCGAGCCGTTTGGAGGCATCGATGAATCCATCTTTGTCGACTCCACCTGCGGCGTTGCCTGCACCTTCGGCGGCGCCGATGCTGCCTGCATTGGATTCCGCCTCGGCATGAACGGTCTCGACTGCGCCTTCGTGGAAATTCCGGAGGGTGCATGGGGCCAGAAATTCACGGTGTCCAGTGATTGGGTTGATGTGGACCCCGATGCAGCGGCCTTTGACTTCTGTGGCGAAGGCGCCACGGAAATCGACACCTTCGGTGCCGTGGGTCCCGAGGCAGGCACCATCCCGCCAGGCACCGGATGCCTGGTCGGATGGGAATTCACCGGCCCAGCGTCCACGATTCACTTCTTCGTGGAACCTGCGTTCTAGCGACGCGAATTGACTTGAAGGAGAGGAACTTTCCATGCTCATGAACCCGCGAATTCTGATGACCGCGCTGCTGGTGGCAATCACGGCTTTTGCCGGCTGCCTCGAAAGTGAACCCACCCCGCCCCAGTACATTCCTGAGGATGGGGATTACAACCCGTTCGACAACGAAGCGGCACCGGCCGACTCCGCGTCCACTGAAGGCGAAGAAGAAGCCGCCGCGGACGAGGAGGCTGACGCCGAGCCCGCTTCGGACGGCAACGAAACCACGGAGGGGGCCTCTGAAGAGGAACCTGCAGAAGAAGGTCCTGCGGAGGAATCCGCCGAAGAACAACCGGCCGCCGAGGAGCCCGCGCCGGCGGGAAATCCCAATGAGGGCCTTCCGGAACCCATTGTCTGGAGCGACATCGGACTGTACTTTGGCGTCGGATGCCGTGGTACGTCCACATCGTACTTCGAATTCGATGTGTCACTGTCGGGTCACTGGCTGTTCAAGATTGAGGGCGATTCACCTCTTGGCTACCAAGCCGGCTGGTGGGCGGGCGATGATTTGGTGGAACAAACCGAAGACGCCGGCGTCATTCCGCTGGGTTCCGACAATGTCGGAGCCTGCGCCGTGGAGCCAAGCCAATTCGAAATGACGTTCTACCACCCGAACTGGGTGTTCGACGCCTAAGTCTTGGACACGCCATAACGCCTATCATCATGGGCAAGTGAACTCGGTTGATGAAGTGGCTCGCTGCCTTGATGCTGTTGACACTCGCCCTCGCGGGCTGCGCCGATGATGAACCCGGTCCCAACGAAGACGAACCGGGCGATGAGCCCATGGATGAACCCCAGGACGAAGGCCCGCAGGATGAAGATCCGTCTTCTCCCGGCTCGAACGTTGCTCCTGGAGCGAGCATCACGGCGAGCGTCACTCAGGGGGTCGTTCCCCAGGATGTCATGTTCGAGATGGATGGCTCCGATGCTGACGGTGACGCGTTGACCTGGACGTTGGACGCCACGGGTGACGGCGTTCCGGAAACGGAAGGCGCGGCCCTGCCGGCCAACTACACCCACTCGTACGTGGATGAGGGAATCTACGAAGTCACGTTCGAAGTAAGTGACGGAACCGAAACCACGGTCCAGACCATCACGGTTGATCTGCAGGCCCCCGCGGACCCCGATGCGGAGCCCCCCGTCATCCAGGAGGCCTCCGTCAGCTGGGCTCCCGGACAAGGTCGTTGCGGAGCATCCTACAGCTCGTGGCAGTTTGGCACACCGGCTGCCGGCATCACCCACAATGAATTCCCCGTGGCGGCCGCCACGTGGGGCCAAGAATACGTTGCGGAACTGATTGCTGAAGCCGCCGGCATCGTGTTCATCGGCATCGATTTCTATGACGCGGACGGCACGCTGGTGGCCGACGGCGGCACCATCCTCGAGGCCACTGGAGAAGTTTCGGGCGTCGTGCCCGAAGACGCGGCATGGGTCCTGGCGTTCGACTGCTTCAGCACCGCCGGCCAAGTGAATTACCACACCACCGGCGCGCCACCCTCGTAAGGCCCCTTCGACCCCTCTCCTTTTTTATCGAGCAGGAGTCGGCCGGCCCAATGGCCTCCCTTGCGGAACGCCTCGTCGCGTGCGGCGCCGTGAAGTTCGGGGACTTTACCCTGACCAGCGGCGCGAAAAGCCCCTACTACGTCGATGTGAAATTGGCGATGACGGACCCACCCACGCTGCGCGCCATCGCGGACGCCATGGCGGCTTTGTCCAGGCAGCATGGCCCCTTCGACGCCGTTGCGGGCATGGAGCTGGGTGCGGTGCCCCTGGCCACGGCCGTGAGCCTCGCCACCGATTTGCCATTGCTGATCATTCGAAAGGGCGACCGGACCCACGGCACGGGCAAGCAGATGGAGGGGCGCGACCCGCGTGGGCAGAAGGTCTTCGTTGTTGAGGATGTGACGACGACCGGCGGGAGCACCGTGGATGCCGTGCGCATTCTTCGCGAGGCTGGCGCCTTGGTGGACCATGCCAGCGTGGTCGTGGACCGCGAATCCGGCGGTCGCGAAGCGCTCGTGGCCGCGGATGTGCAGCTGCACCCCTTGGTGCGCGCCAGTGAACTCTTGGCCATGCAGGAGGCGGACGCTTGAGCCGCGTTCTGCTGGTGGGCGGAGGGGCTCGCGAGCACGCAATGGCCGCGGCCATCCATCGCTCGAAAGAGGCCGCCCTGTGCGTCGTCATGAAGCACCGCAACCCCGGCATTGCCAAACTGGCCGACGCCGTGCACATCCACGATGAACTGGATGTTGACGGTGTTGTTGCTTGGGCCACGGAGCAAGGCTGCGAACTGGCGGTCATTGGTCCCGAAGCGCCCGAAGAACGCGGTTTGGCCGATGCATTGGCCGCTGCGGGAATCCCATGCGCCAGTCCAACGCAGGCAGCGGCCCGCATCGAAACGGACAAGCAATTCATGCGCGACCTCATGCGCAAGCACAACGTCCCCGGCCAACTCGGATTCCATCCATTCACCGATGCCGACGCCGCTTGTGCTTTCCTTGAAGAAAACGGCCCCGTGTGGGCCATCAAGCCCATTGGCTTGACGGGCGGCAAGGGCGTGCAAGTTCACGGCGACCACTTTGACGACGTGGCCGGTGCCCAAGCGTACACGCGCAGTGTATTCGAATCCGGGGCTGGCGGCGGACAAGTGCAATTCGAAGAGCTGGCCGTGGGCGAAGAATTCACGGTCATGGCCCTCAGCGACGGGACCACGGTGCTGCCCATGGTTGCATGCCAAGACCACAAGCGGCTGTACGACGGCGACCGCGGCCCGAACACGGGCGGCATGGGCAGCTACTCACAAGCAGACGGCTTGCTTCCATTCCTATCCAAAGGCGAATACGACGACGCCGTGGAGATTGTCCAAGGCATCGTGGATGCCTTGGCTGCCGAAGGGTGCCCGTACGTGGGCGCCATCTATGGTCAATTCATGCTGACTGTGGACGGACCCAAGGTCATCGAGGTCAATGCGCGCTTCGGTGACCCCGAAGCCATGAATGTCCTGCACTTGCTGGAAACCGACTACGTCATGCTCCTCCAATCCATGGTCGACGGTCGCCTTGCGGACCGCAAGTTGGCCTTCCGTCCTCATGCCACCGTTGTCAAGTACGCGGTGCCCCAAGGCTACGGCGATGGGACCCCCGCCGCCGGTACGCCGGTCCGCATTGACGAGAAGGCTCTCGAAGATGCCGGAGCCACCGTCTACTTGGCCAGCATCCAGGAAGGCAGCAAGGGCCTGGAAACACTCACCAGCCGGACCTTGGGTGTGCTGGGCGAAGCGGAGACCATCAGCGAGGCCGAGAAAATCGCCGAGCAGGGATTGCAAGCCATTGAGGGCGACTTGGTGGTCCGCCATGACATCGGCACCACGGCCCTGATTGAGAAGCGAATTCGCCACATGAGCAAGTTGCGTGCGGAGGCCTAAGCATGGCCGAAAACCCCGTCACGGTGTACTTCGTGGGAACCGCCGGCGCTGGCAAATCAACCATGGTTGCCGCCTACGACCGGTGGTGCAAGCAGCACGGCTTGTCCACGCTCATCATCAACCTGGATCCGGGGGCAGAGAAGCTCCCGTACCAACCAGACATTGACATCCGCGACACCGTCGACCTGGCGACCGTCATGGAGGAACACGACCTGGGGCCCAACGGAGCGCAGGTGGCCGCCGCGGACTTGATTGCCCTGCAGCTGGGTGACTTGCGCGACGAAATCGACGGGTACCGAGCGGACCAAATTTTGATCGACACACCGGGACAGATCGAATTGTTCGTGTTCCGCATGAGTGGCAAAGTCATCATGGACGGGCTCAACCCGGAGCGGTCGGTCCTTGCGTACCATTTGGATCCGTACCTGGCGCGGACCGCCAGCGGCTTTGCCAGTCAATTGTTGCTGGCGGCGACCACGCGCTTCCGCTTCAGCCAGCCCGTCGTTCATTTGTTGACCAAGCAGGATGCCATCGATGAGGAGTCCTTGGAAACCATCATGCAATGGGGCATGGACCCCATGGCCTTGGAATCCGATATTCTCGGCGAAGAGGCCGGGATGGACACCGAACTGGCCGCGAACGTCAGCCGGCTCCTGGACACCATGGGCTTGGAGAACACGTTGGTTCCCGTCACTGCGCTCGATGACGGCGGCATTGACGACTTGTACACGTTGATTCAAGCCACCGTGGGCGGCAGCGAAGACTCCACTCCGGAATACGATACGTTCCTCGGACCCGAAGAGGACGACATCAACTTGGATCAGCCGGGCCGCGACACGTAGTCCGCGCCGGCTTCCCGCATTTCGTCGATGAGGGCCTTGGCGTCAGCTTCGGGGCCGGTGGCTCGGATGAGAATCTTGCCACGCTGCGGGTACGAGCCCAGTGCCACGGTCGGGTACGCCTCGTCAAGCCGCACAAGGGTCTCGTAGAAGCGGGATTCTTCCGTGTAGAGGACCAGTTCTTCCACGTGTTGGGGCGTGTCGCTTTCCAGCAACGGCTCAACCGATTCGTCGAACATCAATTCGAACTCTGACGGGACCCCGGGCAAGGTAAACAGGAGCGTTTCATTGGATTCCACAATCGCTCCCAATGCCGTGCCTCGGTGATTGGGCATGGCTTGAGCGCCCTTGGGCAAATGGGCCATTTTCATCATCCCCGCGTTGGGCTCGGCGGCCTTGAAATAACCAAGCTTGTGGCCGTACGCAACCCGTTCGCGCATCCACTGCTCCCACTCGGGCTCCAGCACCAGCTCGGTGCCGATGGCGCGCGCAATACCTTCCATCGTGCGGTCGTCCGGCGTAGGGCCAAGCCCCCCGGACGTGATGACGTAATCCAATTCCAAGTCGTTGAGGAATCGCTTGACCGAGGATTCGATGTCGGGCAATTCGTCGCTGCAGATTTCGACACGGGCCAAGACCACGCCCATTTCTTTCAGGCGCTTTGCGAGCCAGTGCCCATTGGACTCCTGCACATGGCCCGCGAGGATTTCATCGCCGATGACAAGCAGCCCCAGTCGCTTCATGGCGCGTGATCCATCATGGCGGCCACGGCCGCGCCCTTGGGCAATTTGTGCCCGAGTTTGCCCATGGCGCCTTCCACGGCGGCCCAGCCAGCGGCCAGCTCGGTCCAGGTGGTTTGCGCCATGTGGCCAATGCGGAACACATGCCCCTTCCATTGTGCCTGGGCGCCCGCCACAACCACGCCAAACTGTTCTTTCATCAGGGGGCGGAAATCGCCATCCTTGATGCCATCCGGGTAGCGAATGGCGGTGAGTGTGTCACTGCGGACTGCCTCGCCGGCGGCCAGTTCGAGGCCGGCGGCTTCGGCGGCGGCGCGGCACGCGTCCGCCAATCGGGAGGTGCGCGCGTGGCGGGCCTCCAATCCTTCCTCGAACACCATGTCCATGGCTTCCAGGCACGCCAGGTGCAATGGGACCGCCGCCGTGTATGGCGTTTGGTTGTCCTTCTCCGCCCGGTCAATGTGCTTCTTCAGGTCCAGGTAGTACGATGGTGCGTCCAGCTTCTCGTACGCGCGTTCGGAGACGCCCACGAATGACAAGCCGCTGGGGCCGCCAATGCACTTCTGGCTCCCCACAATGGAAACGTCCAATCCCCAAGCATCCATGGGGGCGGGCACGCTGCCGGTGGCCGTGATGGTGTCCGCAATGGACAATGCGTCGTGTTTGCGGCACAACTTGGCCAATTCGGCGCCTTGGTTCATGACGCCGGTGCTGGTTTCGTTGAGCGTGAACGCGACGGCCGTGGCGCCTTCCTCCAGTTCCTTTTCGACGGCGTCCAGGTCAAACCCTTGGCCCCATTCGGATTGGATGCGGATGCCGTTGTCCCCTGCGTAGCGCTGGACCAAGTCGGCCATGCGTTCGCCGAACTTGCCGTTGTCCAAGCCAATGGCGCGGTCGCCCCAGTGGACGAGGCTGCTGATGCTTGCATCCATTCCTGCGGTTCCGCTGCCCGCGAGAATGGCCACGTGGCGCGTGTCGAAGAGCTTGCGCAGGCCAGCAAACAGGCGCTCGTTGACGGCGCTGAACTCGGGCGTACGGTGCGCCATGGCCGGCTTGGCCATCGCCATCCGCACGCGGTGGTGCATTTTCACGGGGCCCGGAAGCAAGAAGATATTGTCGTCCACATCGAACGGCACGATGCCGCCACCCCCAACGGGCCATTTCAAATCGCCTACCCGAATGCAAGCTCATGGAGGTGCGCCCGGCCGGCCCCGGCGATGACATCGTCGTGTCGGCACTCATTGCAGAATACGCTGCCGCGTTCGCATACGAACTGGGCGACCAGGACGTGGTTGGCGAGGCGATGAAGGCCCGCGAATACTACGAATCCGGAGCCCTCTACGTAGCGGAAAAAGACGGCGAAGTCGTCGGCTGCGTCGCATTCGAACCGTGGGGCGAGGGCCGCTGCCGGATGAAGCGCCTGTACGTGCTCGAAGATCACCGCGGCGGCGGCATCGGACGGCAGCTATCCGAAGCGTTGCTGGATGCTGCCCGGGAGGCCGGCTACAAGGAAATGGTGCTGGACACCACCAAGGGCATGAAGGAAGCCCGCGCGCTGTATGCTTCCATGGGGTTCGAAGAATGGGAGCCTGACTACGAAGCGCCTTGCCGCGATGTGGTCTACATGCGTTTGAGTCTCTAGGCCGGCTGCATCGCTCCGACGAGGTTGTTGTCCGGGTCGCGGAAATAGTACGCCCGGCCGACGCCTTCGATATCAAACGGGGGGACCGCTTCGACGCCACCGTGTTTCGCGACGGCTGCCCGCGTCGCTTCCAGGTCATTCACCTGGAGCACGCAAACAAACCCGTTCACGGGCGCGCCAACATCCGGAACGGGTCCCTGGCGGTCCATCATTCCACCACCAATGCCTTCCGGCGGGGGGTCTTCGGGATTCTCGCCTTGCATCGGCATGAGCACGGTGTAATCCATGCCCTCCATGGGCTGGCCACTCCATCCGAACACATCGGCATAGAACTGCATCAACGCCGGTCGGTCGGACGCATGAATTTCAAAGTGGACAACCGGAGCCGCCATGGTCAACTGATGGGGTTCGGGGTCCTTCAACCCTTGCGCAAGAGACCTTTGCTCCAGCGATGCGCACCAACCCTTATCCCGGCCGCCCAAGTGGGCCGAATTGCCCATGGCTGATTCCATGTTCTTCGACCCCGAAGAGTTCGTTGCTGAGCAGAAGAAGGAAGTCGCTGCGAAAGTCGGCGACGA
>JBFJWV010000029.1:0-9291 GCA_041623515.1 Thermoplasmatota archaeon
CCTCAAAACCTGCATCATCGAAGAGAAGGAACTGGGCGGCGTGTGCCTCAACTGGGGCTGCATTCCGAGCAAGGCCTTCATCACGGCAGGCAAGGATTTCCAGCATGCCATGCACGGCGAGCAAAAGGGCCTCACATTCACGGGCGGCAAGGTGGACATGCCGTCACTGGTCGCCTACAAGGACGGCGTTGTCAAGCAATTGACCGGCGGTGTCGGCGGCTTGCTCAAAGGCAACAAGGTCACGATTCTCAAAGGCCGTGCCACCATCACCGGCAAGGACAGCATCCAAGTGGATGGCAAAGACAAGGGCGCAATCAAGGCGAAGAACATCATTGTCGCGACCGGTTCCAGCACCATCGAAATCCCCGGCTTCAAGTTCGACGAAAGCCGCATCATCAGCAGCACCGGTGCCTTGGAATTGCAAGAAGTTCCCAAGCACCTCGTCATCATCGGTGGCGGCGTGATTGGCCTCGAGCTGGGGTGCGCGTACCACAACTTGGGCACCGAGAAAGTCACGGTCATCGAAATGATGGACCAATTGGTTCCCGGCGTGGACGCCGACGCGGCCAAGGGGCTGCAGCGCATCTTCAAGAAGCGAGGATGGGACATTCACCTGGGCGCCCGTGCGAAGGAAGCCAAGCCGAGCAAAACCGGCGTCAAGGTGACCTTTGAATCCGGCGGCAAGGACCAGACCATCGATGCGTCCTACTGCCTGGTCAGCGTGGGCCGCCGGCCCAACACGCAAGGCATCGGCTTGGAAAAGGCGGGTGTCAAAATGGACGAGCGCGGCTTCGTGCCGACCGATGCCCAAGGCCGCACCAACATTTCCACCATTTTCGCCATCGGCGACATGACCCACGGCCCCATGCTGGCCCACAAAGCCAGCAAAGAAGGGATCGTTGCCGCCGAGGCCATCAGCGGCGACAAAGGCGCCGCCAAGGACTGGGTGACCATCCCCGGCGTCATCTTTACGGACCCGGAAATTGCCACGGCCGGCATCACGGAAGAACAGGCCAAGACGGAAGGCAAGAAAGTGAAGGTTGGCAAATTCAACGTCGGGGCCCTCGGCAAGGCACTCGCAGACGGTGAAACCGACGGGTTCTACAAAGTCATCAGCGACGCGGCAACGGACGCCATTCTCGGAGTCCACATCTTCGCGCCCCACGCAAGCGACCTCATCAGCGAAGCAGTGCTCGCCATGGAAATGGGCGCGACCGTGGAAGATTTGGGCATGACCGTGCACCCGCACCCCACCATGAGCGAAGGGCTCATGGAAGCGGCAGAGGCATTGCACGGCAAAGCCATCCATGCCATGAACCGGTAAGACCGGGGTTGCGACGCCGCCACGCGCTGCGCACCCGTGCCAGAAAAGGCCAAGAAGGTGCATGGTTCGGGACGCCCATGCGCACTTTGCTTGCACTCCTGCTTGCCATGGTGGCCTTTGCTGGCTGCCTGGACGGCGATTCCGCCACCACCGACGACGAGCTCCAAGACGACACCCCGGAAGAAGAAGTCATGACGCCGGACATCCAAACCACCTTCGAATTTGGACCCGGTGCCGGCTGCACCGGTGACGTCCTGCAGATTGGCGGCCTCAACTGCGTCGCTTTCCAAAACGGCCCCGGCAATGACGGCCCGGACGGCTTCTGGGTCCCCCTGACGGACGACTACATCGGCGTGGACTTCAGGGCCACGGTCCAAAACGCAATCGGAGATTCCGACTGCCACTTCGCCGATGACGAGGGAACCATGGTTGGCGGCGATTACAACAACGGCCAAGGTCCCTGCGGCGGCGCCGTGCCCCTGAACGCCTCCTGGTTGTTCGTGTACAGTTACGCCGAGCCCCACCAGGGCATCACGGTCACCTTCACGCCGTAGGCGCGTACTGGGACCGAAGCTCCCGACGCATCACTTTGTTCGATGCAGTGCGGGGCAACTTCTCCACCTCAACCACATCGTGAATCCGGAACAGCGGATTCAATTTCTTTTTGATGAGCTGCTGCAGCTCGGCGTGCAAATCATCGGACGCACCCGACCGCACAGCGAAAACAACCAGCCGGTCTGCGCCCCCGCCATCCGGAGGTACGGCCACGGCCGCCGTTTCGAATACCGCCGGATGTTCGTTCAGGACGGTTTCAAGCTCAATGCTGCCAACCTTGATTCCACCCAAATTCATGGTGTCGTCGGCACGGCCCGCCGGTGCCCAGAACCCGGCGTGCAGAACGTGCACTTGGTCACCGTGGCGACGCAGTTGGACACCCCCCGGCCCCTCGGGCACTCCCTCGTAGTAGACGGCGTGGTGGTCCTTGTTGAGCAGCGTCTGGGACAAACCGATGCTGGGCGGGATGAGGAAAATTTCACCCATTTCACCAGGCTGCACAGGCAGGCCATCTTCGCCGAGAATCACGAAGTCGAGGCCCAGCGCAGGCGTGGTGAACGTGGCGGGACTGGCTGGTTGAACAACCGTGCCGGTGAGGTGCCCGCCACCAATTTCGGTGCCGCCGCAATATTCGATGATGGGAGCCCGGTACGACGCGAGGCTCATCAAGTACAGGTAGTCGTGGACGTTGCTCGCTTCGCCGGTGCTGCTGAACACGCGCACTCGTGGCAGACACCCCGGTGCAACGCCGCCAGCCAGCCAGCCGCGGACGATGGCCGGGACCAGGCCCAACATGGTGACGCCTGCCACGTCCACCGATTGCACGAAGTGGTTGCTCGTGGGAACGCCCTGGTAGAGGAACATGGTGGCCCGGTTGATGAGGCTGGCAAAAATGAGCCACGGCCCCATCATCCAGCCAATGTTGGTGGGCCACGCGACGACGTCGCCGGGGCGAATGTCTTGGTGCAGGTGGCCGTCACTGGCGGATTTGATGGGCGTGAGATGCGTCCAAGGAATGGCCTTGGGTTCTCCCGTGGTCCCACTGCTAAAGAGGACGTTGGCAACGCGCTGAGGCGCCCCATGCACGGTGCGGCAGGCGGATGCTTCGCCCAAGAATTCCAACCAATTCGCATCGGTGTCCGTGGCTCCGCCATCGACGAGAACGGCTTGCACGCCCATGCCGGCGCGTGCCTCATCCAACTTGGCGAACATGGCCACGTCTTTGCCGGCCCGCTGGAATGATTGCATGGTGACGCAAATTCGGGCCGACCCGAGGCGCAACCGGGTGGCGATTTCCGGGGCGGCAAAGGAGTCCGGGATGCTGACCACGTGGCACCCGGCCAGGATCGTTCCCAGGTAAGCGGCCACGCATTCCACGGTCATGGGCATGTACAGCGCCACGCCATCGTCTTCACCCAAACCGCGGGATTGCAGGCCCGCTGCGAATTGGCGGGACATGGCTTCCAGTTCCGCGACGGTGACGCGGCGTTGGGCGTCGGTTCCTTCCGATGCCTCAATGATGGCGATGGATGCCGCGTCGGCTTGGAAGCACGCCTCGGCGATGTTCATGCGTGCACCCGGTAGCCAATGGGGATCCCGGACATCCACGGGATCCGCCAGGATGGCTTGCGGTGGCGTATCGAAGGGAATGGCCAACCGATGGAGCATGTCCTCCCAGAACTCCGGTTGTTGGCTGGATTGGAACAGCGCCTGGTAGCTCTTCATGGACCAATCCTGGCGCATTCGTTCCACATTGGGAAGATCGTTGGAATCCCTTGCAGGCGCCCAGGCAATGGGGGGACCCGCAGCTTCCGGCCGGTTGGCAAAAATGGTCTGGTAAATGCGCCATTGTTCGTCGAAGGAGAATCCCTGTTCGACCATGACGCCCGCGGCTTGCATCCACCGGGCATCCTGAATGGATGGATCGGCGTCGGCTCCTACCACTTGCTCTTTCAGTTGGGCCACAAACGCGTCCACATCCACGGTGCGCGACTCGGGCACTGGGTTTCAAACGCTTCGGGCCGACAATCCCAAGTGCGTTTGGCGCGCTCTTGCCAACATGACCGATGCGGCGCTGGCCAGCAACGACGAATTGGACGTTGCGTTTCTCGAGAATCTGGCGCCGTTTTTCAGGGGCTTGCGCAACTACACCCGACTCAAGGTGGACGGGCTGGACCATGTCCCATTGGACGGCCCGGCTCTCATCGTTGGAAATCACACTGGGTGGCTGGGCCTGGACTACGCGTTGACGGCCCTGTCCATTTACGACGCCCACGAACGGGTTGTGCGGGGCATGGCCCATTCTGCATGGTTTTCCAATCCGGCAACCAAGGGCTTCGCCAAGAAGGTGGGGTTGTTCCAAGTGACCAAGGACGCCATGGCGGAGCAGCTGGCGGGCGGAAACTTGGTCATGATGTTCCCCGAAGGCGAGAAGGGAGCGTTCCGGCCCGGAAGCGATTACACGCTCGAAGACTTCGCCCGGGGGTTTGTGCGCGTGGCCATGGCGGCGCAAGTTCCAGTGGTTCCGGTTGCCATTCTGGGTGGCGAGGAGTCCAACCCCGTTGGCAAGCGCATTGAGAGTTACGAGGAGTTGCTCAAAATGCGTGGCGGCCTGCCCATCCCGAAGAATTTGATTCCTCGCCCCGTCAAGTGGCGGATTCGTTTCTTACCTCCCCTTGATTTCTCGAAATACACCGAGGCGGACGCCAGCAACAGCGAACTCGTGCACGAATTGGCGGCCTCCACCCGGTCCGCCATCCAGCGAGAACTGCGCAAGATGCAGGTCGAGCGGGGAAATCCCTGGATTTAGAGAGCCAACGCGGCCGGCGTGCGGTTGACCGCCGGCGCGCCCGGCAACCGATCCAGAAGCGCGGCGTGCACCACGTCGTACACTTTGCGGCTCCAAAGGAATCCCCAGTGATGCGTTGTGGGGAACTTGATGGCGCGCGCGCCCGTCAGCTTGGAGTTGTGGCTGGGCAGGACCACCAGGTCCACGGGACTCCACAGATTCACGAACCGAACGCCCCGGGGAACGGCGCCCTCTCCATTGATTTCCTCCAAAAAGTGGCTGCCAGGGCGTGTTTGGCGGGCAATGGGGAGCAGCGGGACGGGCAGAACGTAGGAAAAGTAGGTTCCCTGGTGGGGTGTCCCCATGAAGATGACCCGGTCGACGTGTTTGGCGCCGCCCAAGTAGAGCAGGTAGTAACGGGCAACGAGCCCGCCTGCGCTGTGGCACACCAAGTCCACCTTGTCCGCGCCGTCGCCGCGACGGGTTGCGTTGACCTTGTCTTTGAGAAACGACGCCGCGAGCCGGAGGTCCCCAAGCATTCCGTAGGGAATGATGCATTCGTGGTAGCGAAATCCGTCGGTGCGAAGGCGATGCTTGAACACGTTCCAGTAGAGGTGCCGCTGCCCGAGGATGCCGTGGAGCAGGATGACTGGATTGGCGTCCGGGGGCGCTGCCGGAGTCGACGATGGGACTGTGTCCGCCACAATCCCATTGGAAGCCATCGCACATGAGAAGCCTCCGGTACTTGCAGAATGCTCGCTTCTGTGTACTAATGCTTATTTCCGTCCGCCTGTGTGCGCACTTGTTGATTCGGGTTCCCCTGACCGATGCACCCGCCCCCCATGAAGCGCATGCCCGCCTGGCCAGCCGTTACGAAGCCACGTTTGTGCTCGAATCCCGCGAGGGCCCCGAACGGTTGGCTCGTTACTCGTTCGTGGGCTTCGACCCGGTCGGCATTGCATCGTGCGACCGCAACGGGCTCACGGTGTCCGGCACGCTCCCCGCCCCCAGCGACGACCAATCGCCCATCGAATACCTGCGCCGCGTGCAGGCGTTTTACCATACGGACGATCGCACAAGCCCGTTTGTCGGCGGCCTGGTGGGCAGCCTGGGCTACCATTTTGGGCGCCTGGCCGAGCCCATCCTTGACGACGGATCCCCAGAGGAATGGCCACGGTTCCTGTTCGGGCTGTACTTGGACGCCATCGTTTACGACCACGTGACCGGGACCACCCATTACGTCAGCCGGCACGACGACCGCAGTGCCGAAGTTCAGGAGGCGCTCCATGCACCGGCGGCCACCGGGACGCTCCGCGTGGGGCCCGTCACCGCCGAAACCGACGCGTCCACGTATCGCGCCCAAGTCGAGAAGGCCAAGCAATTGATTGCCCAAGGCGAATGCTTCCAAATCGTACTGAGCAGACGCTACCATGCTTCGTACACGGGCCCCCTCTCGCCCCTTTATGCGGCCCTGCGCACCCAGGCGGCCGTTCCCTACCTCTACTACCTGCGCTTCCCCGACGGACGACGGCTCCTCGGCGCATCCCCGGAAATGCTGGTCCGGATTCGCCAGGGGCGCTGCGAAACCTTTCCCATCGCCGGCACCCGACCCCTCACCGGCAACGAAGCCGCCGACGCCGAGGCCGGCCTTGCCCTGCAAGCGGACCCCAAGGAGAAGGCCGAGCATGCCATGCTCGTGGATTTGGCCCGCAATGACTTGGCTCGCGTGTGCCGACCGGGAACGGTTGACGTGGCCTCATTCCAGGAACTCCACCGGTTTCGAACCGTTCAACACTTGGTCAGTCGCGTGACCGGAAAGCTGGAATCCGGCCGGGATGCGTTTGATGCCATCGGCGCCGTTTTTCCCGCCGGAACCGTCAGTGGGGCCCCAAAGATTCGCGCCCAGCAGCACATCCAAGCCATCGAACGCCACGACCGAGGTGCCTACGCCGGAGCCGTTGCGTACGTCAGCTTCAACGGCGATTTCGACAGCGCCATCGCCATCCGCAGCTTGAGTGCCAACGGCGAGCGAGTCACCATCCAGGCGGGAGCGGGCATCGTCCACCGAAGCGACCCCGCCAGCGAATTTGAGGAAACCCGCCACAAGGCAGCCACCATCCTCAACGCCCTCAGGCCATTCGGTGGTACCTTGGAGGAAGACGCATGAGCCACGTCTTGCTGGTGGACAATTACGATTCATTCACGCACAACTTGGCCCATGCATTTCGAGGCGCTGGCGCCACCGTGGATGTGGTGCGCAACGACGCCGTTGATCGAGAGGAAGTGGCCAAGCGCGCACCGGACGCCCTTGCATTGAGCCCGGGACCCGGCCACCCCGCCAACCCCGGTGACTTCGGAATCTGCCGGGACCTCATTGCCGAGCCGCTGCCAGTGCCCATGTTGGGCATTTGCCTCGGGATGCAAGGGATGGCCCACCACACAGGAGGCAACGTGGTGCCGGCACCCTCCATCGTCCACGGCGAAGCGGACACGTTCACGCCGGGCCGCCACGCCATCTTTGATGGACTGGAAGGCACCATCGAGGTGGGGCGCTACCACAGCTTGGCCGTGGACCGCTCAAGCCTACCTCCTGACTGGGAGCCTCTGGGATCCAGCAGCGACGGTACGTTGATGGCCATGGCCCACCGTCACCAGCCCTGGGTCGGCCTCCAATTCCACCCAGAATCCATCCTGACACCAGAAGGACCTCGCATGATTCGCAATTTTTTGGAACTGATTCCATGAGTGAAACCCCATTCTCCGAAATTCTTGACAAACTCCTGGCGGGCGGATACTTGACTCGCGGCCAAGCGACCGAACTGATGGACGAAGCGTTGGCCGGGAACCTTGGCCCGGAGCGCTTGGCCGCATTGATTACCGCGCTGCGTGCCAAAAGCCCCGCCGTCGACGAAGTGGTTGGCTTTGCCCGATCCATGCGCGCGCACGCCGTGCCCATCTCCTGCCAAGCCCCAGTGATTTTGGACAACTGCGGAACCGGGGGAGCCCCGTTCAAGGCATTCAACGTCAGCACCATCACGGCATTCGTTTTGGCAGCTGGAGGTGTTGTCGTCGCGAAACACGGCAACCGCAGCGTCACCCGACCCAGCGGCAGCGCCGATGCTCTCGAGGCGGCCGGCCTGGACTTGTCGTTGGCGCCCGGAACCGCCGAACAGTTGCTTGCCACCCAAGGCATCGCCTTCCTCTTCGCACCGGCGTTTCATCCAGCCATGCGCCATGCGGGACCCGTTCGCCAGGCGCTCGGCATCAAGACCATCTTCAACCTCCTCGGACCCTTGACCAATCCCGCCGGGGCCACACATCAAGTTCTGGGCATTTTCGACCCGGGCCTGATTCCGCTCATGGCCGACGCATTGGCGCGCCTTGGCTGCAAGAGCGGCTTCGTGCTCCACGGCGACCCAGGTTTCGACGAAGCCACTCCGTGCGGAACCATTCACTACGCCAGAGTCCAAGACGGCCATGCAGGCCCCATCGAAACGCTGGACCCGGCCGACTTGGGGCTGCCCCTGTGCTCGCCCGAAGACATCGCACCGGTCGCGGTTGAAGAGGTGCCTGAACTGATGGAAGCCATCCTCTCAGGCCGCGACGATGGCCCGCGTTCGGACACGGTCGCGCTCAACGCCGCATTCGGATTTGTGGCCGCCGGAGTGGTACCGGACCTGCCGGCAGGACTGGCAAAAGCCCAGGAAATCCTGCAATCAGGCGCCGGCAAAGCGAAAATGGATGCGTACCTCGAGGCGGCCCGTCCATGAGCACCGATGCATCCAGCGGCAAGCCCCCCATCGCCCAAGAATCCCTGTTTACGGTGGAGGAAGGCATCCTGTACCGCATCAGCCGCACCGGCGCCATCTGGATGAACAAGCTGTTCTTCAGTGCCCTGTTTCTGCTGGCATTGTGGCTCTTCATGGGCGCCATTGGAACGGTGGAGCCCGGCTGCGTATCCAGCCCGAATGTTGTCGAGACCGAAAACGGAACCGTGGACCAAGGAACCACGGACGAATGCAGCGTCTGGCTGTCCACCACCGCCCGCTACCTGGGCGCCATGACGGTCTTGAGCTTCATTGCCAGCATCGGCTTTGGATTGCTGGGCCTCGTCGTGGGCAAGAACATCATGCAAATGACGCCCGCCGAAGAAGAAGTGGGCGCCCGGCGCGAGGAAACCCGTGCAGACGACGATGACACGTCTTGAGGAATTCGTCGCGGCCGCAAGGCAACGCATCGCTTCCGGCACGTATGCATTGCAAGGGCCGGCTCTTCCCCACCATGGCTCCCTGCGTGAGGCCCTCGCCGCACACCCATATCCCGTCATCGCCGAATTGAAGCCGGCAAGCCCCAGCGGCGGCGTCCTGCTGACCGGGGCGCCCCAGCGCATCATCGACGCCTACCAACAGGGCGGTGCTGCCGCCATCAGTTGCCTGGCCGATGCGGACTTCTTCAATGGCAGTCCCGCGTTGGTGCGAACTTGCCACGACGCCGGTGTGCCCATTCTCTGGAAAGATTTCATCGTGGACCGGGCACAGATCGCCGCAGCGGCACACAACGGAGCATCCGCCATCCTCCTCATCGAGCGCATCCTTGACCCGAGGCAGCGCGAAGAACTCGTCGC
>JBFJWV010000030.1:0-9129 GCA_041623515.1 Thermoplasmatota archaeon
CTTCGGCGCCCAGAGAAAACGGTCCTCCAGAAGCATAATCGGCCGGCCGGCGCAACTCGTCCGCGTCCGGCGTGGTGGCCGTCAAGGAGCGGAACGGAATTTCCTTGTCGGCCAAAGCGATGCGGGTGATGCCCACCTCTCCTGAAGGCACCACGCGTTCCACGCCCTGGATGGCCCGCAAAGCTTGCAAATCCACCTCCGTAAAGATCAGCCCGAACTGGCCGGCGTCTGGCGGACCCTGCGTGGGGTCGCCGGCGCTGGCGGTGACGAAGATGCTGCGGTCATCCAGGTCGTCGAAATTGGCGACAAGACTGTCCTCGAACGCCGCGCCCAAGGAGGTCACCGCCAGCACGGAGGCCACGCCAATCACGACGCCCAGAACGGTCATCGTGCTGCGGAGCTTGTGGCTCCACAGGGATTGCAAAGCCATCTTGATGGGTTCGGCGCTCATGCGCGGTCCTCGGGAGCAATGCGTTCGTCGCGTTCGATGATGCCGTCACGGAAGTGAATGATGCGCTCTCCGAACATGGCCATCTCGCGCGCATGGGTGACTTGGACGATGGTTCGCCCGCTGGCATGGAGCCGCTGGAACAGGCGCATGATGTCTTCGCTGTTTTTGGAGTCCAAGTTTCCTGTGGGCTCATCCGCCAGCAAAATCGGTGGGTCCAATGCCAGGCTCCGGGCCACGGCGACCCGCTGTTTTTCGCCGCCGGAGAGCTCCGAAGGCTTGTTGCGCAAACGATGGGACAAGCCCACGGCGTGCAAGAGCTGCATGGCGCGTTTGCGGCGGACGCGGGCAGGCACGCCGGCCAGTGCCATGGGCAGCATGACGTTGCCCAAGGCCGATGTGCGGGGCATCAGGTGAAACGATTGGAAGATGAATCCGAGGGTTTCCCGGCGCATCTTGGCCCGTTGCGCGCCCGTGAGTCCGCGGGCCGTGCGGCCGGCAATGCGCACGCCGCCTCCGGTGGGTTCGTCCAAGAGCCCAATCATGTTGAGCAAGGTGGATTTGCCACTTCCACTGGGCCCCATGATGGACACGAACTGCCCACGGGGGACGTCCAAATTGACGCCCTTCAGTACAGGGACTGCCGTCTCGCCCTTTCCATAGGTTTTGAACAGCTTACGCGCCTGCAGTACGTGCACCCGTTCATCTTGGGTGCGAGGCACTTATGGGTTGCGCTGGGGGGGTTTGCCCCTAGCTGATGGTGAACGATTCGCCGTCAAAGTCGATGCGACGCATGGCGGCCACGGGCACATCGGTTGCTTGGCGCACCTTTTCGGCGCCGTCGCCTTTGGTGATGGGCGCCAGGACGCCGGCGATGCGCGCGCCCATGGATTTCAGCGTGGAAATGAGGGCGATGAGGGTGCCTCCCGTGCTGACGACATCATCGATGATGACCACGCGATCATCGGCGGTGATGTCGTTGACGTAGATGCACGATGTGCCGTACCCGGTTTCGCAGTACGCAATCTTCTCGCCCTCCAAATCGTAGGCACGTTTGCGCGCCACCACGTAGGGCAATCCTGTGTCCAGGCTGACCGGAACGGCCAGTGGGATGCCCATGGCTTCCGGCGCCAGCAGCACCGTCGCGTTCTCCAGGATGCTGTGGGTGGAGGCCCATGCGCTCCATTCGCGCAGCATGTCCGGGTCGACTCGCGGAACCCCGTCCATCAATGGATGGATGATGTACGGGTACCCGTCGCGGTCTTGGTATGTCAATTCGCGCAGGGACGCATCAATGGCAGGCGCTTCGGTCACTGGGTTGCCTCCAATGCCGTCATCAGGCGCAGCACGCTGCTCTTGGTGACATGGGGCCCCACGACGATGCGGATGGCATCGAAGCGCGGAATGACGTTGACGCGAACGCCTTCGGCATCCAAGGCCTGCATGCGCTTGGCGGCGTTTTTGGCATGGAACGTCACGACGTTCAGCTCCGGCGGGGACACAAGGGAGTACCCGTGGCGTTGGAGGCGCTCCACCAAATCGTCGCGCACCTTCATGCATGAGGCGGCGGCCCGTGCGTATCCGGTGCGGCCCAGGGCCCGATGGACGGCCCACGTTGCCGCCACCGCTGCGCCCGGTCGCGTGCCGAGCAATTGGCTTTGTTTGGCGGTGGAAACGTATGGCGTTTCCACGCCAACGTGGTCCCAGTCGGCTTCATCGCGGAGCATGAGGATGCCGGCGGGAATGGTGGCTTGCCCCATTTTGTGGGGGTCCAATGTGACCGACCAAACTCCTGGCACATCGAAGGCGAAGCGTGGTGCGGACGGCAGGAATGGAAGCATGTAGCCACCAAATGCGGCGTCCACATGCAGAAGCACCTTGGATTTCTGGCAGTGCCGGGCCAGCCGGGAGATGGCGTCCACCTTGCCGAGTTCGGTGCTTCCTGCCACACCGACGACGAGGGCGGTGCGCTTGCTGATGGCTTTGGCCATGCGGTCAACGTCGGCGCGGTAATCGGGGCCCGAGGGAATCCACTTCAGGCGCATTCCCAGCAATTTGGCTGCCTTTTCGAAGCTAAAGTGGGCATGTTCGGGCAAAATCACCTCGGTTTTGCCCGTTTTTTCCCGCGCCACGTACATGGCGTACAGGTTTGCCTCTGTGCCACCGGTCAGGAAGCGACCCCCGGCCCGGGCAGGAGCGTTGAGGAGCCCGCGAATGTCATCCATCACTTCGGCTTCCAGGCGGGCCGTGCCCGGGAAGTGCTCCGGGTCTCCAAGGTTGGTTTCCGCAAACAAGGCGTGCGCGTCCCGTGCCACCCGGTGCGGTTCGGTGCACATGGAGCCCATGATGCTCCCGCCCGCGAATCGGTGGTCATCGACGCGAATGGAACGCAGTGCCGATTCCACCTTGCGGATGCCCCAGCCTTGCTCCTGCACAGGCGGGCGAGCGGGCCGTCGTGGATAAGAAAACCGGGGTTCGGGCGCGTCGCCGGGCTCACCGGATGCGCTGCTGGCCGCTGGATGCCGGCGGCGGGCCGGGCAGGGGGATGCCAATCACGGTCATGCGGGCCGCCGTGGTCACCCGTTTCTCCTTCGCGGCTTCCGCGATTGCTTCGCGCGCGGTTTGTTGCGCTCGGCGGCGAAGCAACCAAGGCAATGCCAGGCAAGCCATGGTCAATGCGGCCGCCAAGAGGGAATACAGGAACCAGCCGCCCGGTGCCACATGGGTGTCGACGAGGTTGGATGTGGAGGCGTCTGTCGCATCCCAGCTGGGGACACTTACGGGTGACCCGCGCAGGACGGCTGCAACAACGTATTGGTGCGCTCCCGGGGGAACTTCCTGGTCATGGAACCCATAGGCACCCGATGCCCCCGCAGGAACCAAGCCCAGAAGCGATTGGGTTGAGGTCCGGAACACGGCGTAATGGTCGACCCGTTCATGGTGGTTGGCTTCCCATTGCAGCAGGATGGTTCCGTCTTCGAGAAGGACGGCGACCACGTTGAACGGGCTGTAGCCTGGACTGTCGGCATCCGTTGGATCGGTCCCCATGGAGCGCTCCTGCTCGTCGCTGATTCCGTCACCGTCCGAGTCGCGGCCTTGGGGTGCCGACTGGAGTCCCGCTGCGTCGTCGCCGTGCAGCAGATGCGGGCCGCTGGAGCCACCCCCGTGGAGCGCGGCTGCCAAATTGATGGGGGCATCGGGTTCCAGAGTGGTTGCAAGCGACAGGGTGGGCGGCTCCACCATGTGTGGCTCGGGAGCGACTGGGTCGGAGGCCGCTTCGGGAACGGTCGCTGCAGGCGCCGGTGGGATGGCCGACACGGCCAAGGGCGCTGCGGATGCTTCCGGAGGCGTTTGGATTTCTTGGATTTCGGGGATCTCGGCGGCCTTTGTATCGTCGGGGCGGGTCACGGGTTGAACGTTGGTTGCTGTTGTATCCGCGGCGACCTCCCGGATGGACGCGGGTGGATCGGCTCCAGCGCCGATGCTTATGGAAGGCGCGGCGGGGGGACTTGCGGAGGCGGGCGCGTGCGTGGACGTGGTTTCGGTGGGCTCCGTTTTGGGGGCGGTTGCTACGGGTGCCGATTGTGTCGGCGTCGGGCTGGCCGACGGGGCCACCGTTTCATGTGTCTCTGCCGACGTTGAGGGGGCCGCCCCTGCAGGTGCGTCCGTCGACGTTGAGAGGGCCGCGTCGGACGCATGGCCCGAGGAGCCAGGCGAGGGAGGCGTCGAAGCGGCCTGAGGAGATGCGACCCTCGCCGCCGCTTTGGCTTCGGACTTGGCCGCCTTGTCAGCGCTGCGGGCTTCGCTTCGCGCATCGGAGGCGCTGGCCTCTCCACTGGATTTGGCCGCTTTGCGATCGGCTTTGGACTCGCGGTCGGATGAACCGTCGTCACCGTCACCGTCGTCATCGTCGGCCGCGACTCCGAGGGACATGGCCACGACGAGAAGCAACGCCAGGAGAATCACCTGGGTCATCCAGGAAGCGGCGCGCGTCGGGCGGCGCATCCGTGGGTTCGGCAACGCGCATTGAGGTGGACTCGGCGGCGTGCTGTCCCGTCGCATGCCACCAAAACAGGACTGGCGCATTGCAACCCTTTGCTGCAACCCCAGCGCATGTGCCCCCCACAACTCGCCGGAAGATGCAAAACAGCCGCCTCAACCGCTTTATCGGGGCCCCAAGTCGCCGCCTCGTGGACCTCTACGAATTCCAAGGACGCGACCTCTATGAGCGCTTTGACATCCCGTGTGCAAAGGGCTTCGTCGTGACCAGCATGGACGAACTGGAATCGCACATGGACAGCGTTGCTTACCCTGTTGTGGTCAAGGCACAAGTGCTCGTCGGTGGTCGCGGCAAGGCGGGGGGCGTCAAGTTCGCCCACAACGCCGACGAATTGCGCGAACACACCCAATCCATTCTTGGCATGGACATCAAGGGCCACGTTGCCCACCAAGTCATGGTGGCGCAAATGCTCGACTTCGCCGAGGAATACTACTGCAGCTTCCTCATCGACCGCAATGCCCGCGGCTACCTCATGATTTTCAGCCAAGACGGCGGCATGGACATCGAGTCCGTCCCCGAGGAGCGCCTCGCTAAAATCAGCATCAGCCCCCTCGAAGGCTTCACCGACGCCCACGCCGACGCGGCCTTCGAGAAGACCACCTTCGATGACGCCACCAAGGAGGGCGTCCGGGACATCATGCACAAATTGTACAAGATGTTCGTCAAAATGGACACGGAACTCGTCGAGGTCAACCCCATGGCCAAAACCACCGATGGCGCCATCGTGGCGGCGGACTCCAAGGTCACCATCAACGACAGCGCCTTGTTTCGCCACCCCGAATTCCAACAGCGCGACCAGAGCCTCACGGACTTGGAGCAAGAGGCCCGCGACCAAGGCGTTGCCCTCATTGAACTGGACGGCAACATCGGCGTCATCGCCAACGGTGCAGGGCTGACCATGGCCACCCTGGATGCCCTGAGCCATTACGGCGGCCAACCCCGCACGTTCTTGGACCTCAGCGGCGCCACGGACCCCGAAAAGGTGGCCCAAGCAGTGCGGCTCATGAAGAAATCCAACCCCGGCGTCATGCTCCTAAACCTCTTCGGGGGCATCACCCGATGCGACGTGGTCGCGCAAGGATTGGTCAGTGTCATCGACAACGAAGGCGTCGACTTCCCCATCATCACGCGCATCAAGGGCACCAAGGAGGCAGAAGCCAAGGAAATCCTGGCAAGCTACGGTTTCACCGTGGCCGATACCCTCCAGGAGGCCGCCCAAAAGGCCACTGAAATGGCGAAAGACATGCCCCTGGCCAAGGAGGTTGCAGCATGAGCGTGGTCCTCAACGAAAACAGCAAGATCGTGGTGCAAGGCGCCACCGGCTCCGTGGGCAAGTTCCACATCAGCCAGATGCAAGAATACGGCGACTACGTCGTGGCCGGCTGCACGCCGGGCAAGGGTGGCGAAGAAGTGCACGGCGTGCCCGTCTTCAACTCCGTTGCCGAGGCGAAGGAAGCCACCGGCTGCAACACCAGCCTCATCTTTGTGCCGGCCCGCTTCGCCAAGGACGCGGTCATTGAAGCCGTGGATGCCGGCATGGAAGCCGTGGTTGTCATCACGGAGCACATTCCCGTCCACGACGCCGCGCACTTCGTCAATTACGCCCAGCAACATGGCGTGACGCTGATTGGCCCCAACTGCCCCGGTGCCTGCACTGCGGGCGTGGCCAAGGTGGGCATCTTGCCCGGCCAGATCTTCACCCCGGGTGGCCCCGTCGCCGTGGCCAGCAAATCGGGAACCCTCACCTACGAAATCGTGGGCGCATTGTCTGCGGAAGGCATTGGTCAGACCACGGTTCTTGGTCTCGGTGGGGACCCCATTCCCGGCACCAACCTGCTGGAAGCCGTCAAGTTGTTCGAACACGACGACGAATCCAAGGCCATCGTCCTGGTGGGCGAAATTGGTGGCGGCGCCGAAGAAGAAGCCGCTGCGTACATTGAATCCGTCAACTTGACGGCCAAGAAGCCAATCTACGCTTTTGTCGCCGGTCGCAGCGCGCCCGAAGGCAAGAAAATGGGCCACGCTGGCGCATTGGTCGAAAAAGGCGTTGGCACGGCAGAGTCCAAACTCAACGCCTTCCGAAAGGCTGGCGTGAAGGTCGTGGATTTCCCCACCGACATCATCCCGCTCGTCAAGCAAGACTTGGGTCTGTAGGACGGTTGGGCTGCGGCCAAACATGGGCGAATCGCCTATGTTCCGGGGGCCACCATGGGGGCCCATGCGCAGTGCAATGCTCGTCGCCGTCGCCATGTTGATGGCGGGATGCATCCAAGGCGGCTCCAGTGGTTCAGAACCGGGCTCCCAGCTGGGGGCATCACCCGAATCGTCGGTCACGAGTCCCGATGGCGCCGTGTCCCTGCGCGGATCCGTGGTGCCGTGCGACGCCGGCTTCTGCCTGAATGCCACCGCGACCAACGAGGGCACCCAGGCCGTGCACATCAGCAACATGTGCGTCCCACCGTTCCGCGAGTCCATGCACCGGGGCGACGCACAAGTGCAACACCGGGAGCCCATGTTCCATTGCGCGGCATTCGGCACCGAACCCCTGGAGCCCGGTGTGCAGCGACATTACGAATCCACCTGGGATGGGCGCCTGTGGAACGAAGGATACGAGGACGCACCGGCCGGCACGTACACTTGGAAACTGACGTTCCAGTACTGGAGCCAAGCGGACGGCGGACAAGCCAACGAATTGACGCTCCCCTTCGAGATTGCCGTCAAATCGGCCTGATTGGACAAACGGTCGACTCCTTATATGAGAGGCATCTGGAAACCCTTGGAGGCGTCCTGCGCTTCCATTGGAGAATTTAGATGAATCAAGACCGCGCTCCCCGCGAGGAGCACGAGGTCACTTGCGCCGAATGCGGCGTGAAGACCACCGTACCGTTCAAGCCGACGGGTTCCCGTCCAGTGAAATGCCGTGACTGCTTCCGCAAGGATCGCCCACCCCGCCGTGATGGCGGTGGCGACCGCGGTGGCTTCCGCGGGCCCCGTGAGATGCACGATGCAACGTGCACCTCCTGCGGAGCCAAGACCCAAGTGCCGTTCAAGCCCACCCCGGGCCGCGACGTGCTCTGCCAAGACTGCTTCCGCCGTTAGGCGAAGCGATTTCACAGCCCAAAGGGGCTGAGCTTCCTTTTCCCCTTCCCCCTTCCACGTTCAACGGCATTGACCGGTAGCGTGGCTTGTTATCCACCATTCCAACGCACAGTGAGCGTATGCGAACCGCTGCGCTGATGGCTTTGTGCGTGTTCTTTGCGGGTTGCCTTGATTCCAACGACGACGCCGGCAACGGCCCCGGAGGGCCGGGTCAAGGGTTTGCTCCCCAAACCGGGCACGCGGAGGACGCCAAAGGCGACCTGATGTTGGTGGGAGACCTTTCCGAGTGCGATGCCGGCTTCTGCGTTGCAGCCGTTGCCACCAACAACGGCACTGAATCCGCGTTCGTTTCCGATTTGTGCCAGCCGGCTGTGAGCGACCGGATGGAGTCGGAATCGGGGCCGGTCCTGCACCGCGAGCCCGTGTTCTTCTGCCAAGCCTTCAGCCTCCGCGAATGGGCTCCCGGGGAAGAGATTCCCTTTGAATTGGAGTGGGATGGACGTTTGTGGAACGACGAGGCGTCTGCCTACGAAGATGCTCCCCAAGGAGTCTACCAGTGGCACATTGAGTTCAAGTCGTACCAAGTGATGGCTGGAGGCGACTCCACCGAATTGGTGATTGCCTTCACCGTCGTCATCGGGGCAACGTAGGTTCGCACCTTTCAAACCCAGCGCGACGATGGTGCCTCGTGGCTGTCCAGCTGCCCCCGCCCCGCGCCGTCGTGCTTTGCCGGCCCGACCACTTCGACGTGGTGGACGCAGAAAATCCCCACATGGTTCACGAGGGCCAATTGCAACGGGTGGATGCCGACGCCGCGCGCAAACAGTGGAACTCCCTGGTGGACGCGTACCGGTCCATCGGCGTCACCGTCGACATCATGGACGCGGCCGATGGGCTGCCGGACCAGGTGTTTACGGCCAATCCGGTGTTTGCGTATCCACGACGCGATGGCTCCGCGGCGTTCATTCCAGCACGCATGAGGTACCCATCGCGCCAACCTGAAGTGGACCTTCTGGACACGTTTCTGCAGCAACATGGTGCCACAGCCACCGAGGCCCCCGGAAACGGCCGGTTGGAAGGCGGCGGGGATTTGCTGTGGAAAGGAACGGCGAGAATCTTGCTGGGGGGCCATGGATTCCGCAGTGATTTGGAGGACCTTCGTGCAGCCGCGTCCGTGGTGGATGCACCGCTCATTCCATTGCGGCTTGTGGATGAGCGATTCTACCACCTGGACACTTGCCTCTGTGTTCTTGATGACGAGACGGCCATGTGGTTCCCGGACGCATTTGATGACGCTTCGTGGTGGCGGCTGCAAGACGCATTTGAGACGCTGCTGGAAGTCCCGGAAGCCGAGGCATTGACCTTTGCCTGCAACGCCCATTGCCCCGATGGCCACCATGTCGTGATGGATCGTGCGAACCAAGGCACGGCCGGCATTCTGGCGGATGCCGGCTTCGAACCCGTCTTGGTCGACACCTCTGAATTCCGCAAATCCGGCGGCTCCGTCTACTGCATGAAACAA
>JBFJWV010000031.1:0-9106 GCA_041623515.1 Thermoplasmatota archaeon
GGGCAAACGTTGGCCACCACGGCGCCGGGCTACAGTCTCTATCCGTTCTATGCCCGGTTGCAAGAACTCAAACTCAAGCAAGTGCCCCTTGACGCCAAGTTCGGCTTGGACGTGGACGGCCTCATCGAAGCCCAAGCGGCGCTGACGCTGGTGGCCAGCCCCAACAATCCAACCGGCAACCGTTTCCCCGAGCGGGACCTCGTCCGTCTCTTGGACGAAATCGACGGAATCGTCGTGGTGGATGAAGCGTACATCGAATACGCGGGGTTGTCCCATTCCATGATTTCACGCGTTGAGGAATTCGACAACTTGGCCGTGATGCGCACGTTCAGCAAGGCCTACGGCCTGGCGGGCCTTCGCGTTGGTTACCTGGCGGGCAACGCGGAGTTGGTGGCCAAGTTGCGCCTCGTCAAGCCCCCCTTCAATCTCAGCACGTACGCGGAGACCGTCGCCATCGCCGCACTGGAGGCGCAGGAATGGGTCGACAACATCGTGGCGGGCACCGTCGAGGAACGGGAACGGCTCGCCGCGGAACTCAAGAAGCGGGGGTTGCGCCCGCACCCCAGTGACGCCAATTTCATCCTCTGCGATTGCGATGACCCGTCGGGTCTTCTCGCCGCGCTGCGCCAGCAGGGAATTTTGGCGCGTACGTTCCCCGGAGCCCATGGCCTCGAACACGGCATTCGATTCACCGTCGGGCGGCCCGAACACACGGATGCATTGCTGAGCGCCCTGGAGGCTCCATGAGCCAGTGGGTCCTCTTCGACTACGGCGTCGGCAATCTACACAGCCTCCGCAAAGCCTTGCAGGCTGCCGGCGCGGATGCGCGCATCACGGCGGATCCGCAGGAGTTGATTGATGCGGACGTGGCGGTTTTGCCGGGGGTTGGGGCCTTCGGACACGTCATGGAGAGCCTGCGTCCCGCTGCCCAAGGCCTGCGGGATCGCCATGCCGCCGGCCGCCCCATCCTGGGCGTCTGCATTGGCATGCAAGCGTTGTACGAAGGGAGTGAGGAATCTCCCGGTGTCCCTGGTTTGGGCATCGTGCCCGGAATGGTCAAGCGACTCTCCAACGATGCGGGGAAGGTGCCCCACATGGGTTGGAATACCATCCACGGCATCGATGACGCGCAGCTGATGCACCTCGAAGGCCAACACGTGTACTATGTTCACTCGTATGCAGCCCAACCGGATGGGAACACCATCGGCACCACCACGTACGGTGAACCGTTCGCTGCTGGCCTACGCTCCGGCAACACCGTGGCCTTCCAATTTCACCCCGAAAAATCAAGCAGTGTCGGCCAAGAAATGCTGGCCCGCACCGTCACCGTCCTGGAGGAAACCCTGTGAAAATATACCCCGCCATCGACCTGCGCCACGGCCGCGTGGTCCAACTCATTGGCGGCGACCCAAACCAAGTCGCCGTCGAATCGGAACGCACCCCGCTGGAGCAAGCCCAGCATTGGCGCCAGCAAGGTGCCCGTCGCCTCCACGTGATTGATTTGGATGGCGCCTTCGGCGAACGCAACCAGTGGCAACACCTCGGCGCCATCATTGGCGACGGATTGCCCGTTCAGTTTGGCGGCGGCATTCGGTCCATGCTGGATGTGCAGAAGCTTCTCGACCTCGGCGCACAACGCGTCATTGTGGGCACGCAAGGCGTCACCAACCCGGAATGGGTTCGTGAATTGGCCACCCTTTGGCCTGGGCGCATCGTTCTCGCTGTGGATGCGCGTGGCCGCGAAGTCGTTGTCAAGGGCTGGACCGAGGGCGCCGGCAAGGATGTGGTGCAATTGGTGACCGACCTCTCCGACGCCAACTTGGCCGGCTTCCTGTTCACCAATGTGGAAAAAGAAGGGCGCATGGAAGGAGTCGACTTGGATGTCATCCGGGACTTGCGTGCCGCGACGCGGATGGAACTGATTGTCAGCGGCGGCATCACATCGGAGCAAGACCTGGCGGTTCTGGACGGGCTTGGTGTGGATGCAGTGGTCCTCGGGATGAGCATTTACAGCGAGCGGATTGACTTGCAAAACGCGGTGGATCGCTTCGAAACCAACGAGGCCATGGCATGAAAGCGACCGTCGAGCGGCAAACCAAAGAAACCACGGTCGCGGTCACCATTGAATTGGCCGGCTCCGGCACGTACGACGTGGAGACGGACAACAAGTTCCTCAGCCACATGATGGAAACGTGGGCGCGCTACGCTGGCTTCGACCTGACCGTGCGCGGAACGGGCGACTTGGACCACCACCTCGTGGAGGACGTTGCCATCGCCATGGGTCAGGCATTTGGCAAGGCGTTCAACGGCGCTCCCTGCGCGCGCATTGCCTACGACTTTGTGCCCATGGACGACGCACTGGTCCTGTGCGCAGTGGATTTGGTGGACCGCCCCTACTACGAGGGTGAGCTTCCCATTCCCCTGTACGAACACTGGTTCCGCAGCTTCGCCATGGAGGCGCGCATCAACCTTCACATGGAGCACCTGCGCGGCCGGGATACGCACCACACCATCGAAGCGTGCTTCAAGGCGTTCGGCCGTGCCTTGCGGCGTGCCTTGGCACCCCGGGACGACGAAATCTCAACCAAAGGAACGGTGAAGCAGGCGTGAGTCTCGCCCGGCGCATCATCCCTTGCCTCGACGTCAACGGAGGGCGGGTCGTCAAGGGCGTCAACTTTCAGGATTTGCGTGATATCGGCGACCCCGTCGAGTTGGCGGTCCGCTATGAGCAGCAGGGCGCCGACGAAGTGGTGTTCCTGGATATCGGGGCGACTCATGAAGGGCGCCAAACCACGTTGGATATGGTGCGGCGGTGCGCCGAGAATTTGTTCATCCCGCTGACGGTCGGCGGGGGCGTTCGCACGCCGGAAGATATGCGGGCGACATTGAATGCTGGAGCCGACAAGGTAGCCATCAACACGGCGGCCATTCGCGCCCCTGAGCTGATCAGCGATTGCGCGCAGCGGTTTGGCCGCCAATGCGTCGTGGTGGCAGTTGACGCCAAGAGCAACGGCGATGGTACGTGGAACGCGTACACGCACGGGGGCCGCCAAGACACGGGCCTCGACGCGGTTGCATGGTGCCGCGATGCCGCGCGCCGGGGAGCCGGGGAAATCCTGTTGACCAGCATGGATGCGGACGGCACGCGCGATGGCTACGATGCCCCACTCAATGCCGCCGTGAATGCGGCGGTCACCGTTCCGGTCGTTGCTTCCGGGGGATGTGGCTCCATCCAACACATTGTCACTGCATTGCAGCAAGGGGCCGACGCAGCGTTGGCGGCCAGCATTTTCCATGACGGGGACGCCACGGTGGGGGACGTCAAGCAGGCAATGGTGGCGGCGGGAGTTCCCGCACGGGTGGCGCCATGAAGCAGCCCCTGGAATCCCCGGAAGATTTGCAGCAACTGGCCTACAACCAAGACGGGTTGGTTCCCGTTGTGGCGCAGGATGCCACCACCGGCATGGTGCTGATGTTGGCTTGGGCCAATGAAGAAGCGCTCGCGCGCAGCTTGGCGACCGGTTCCATGACGTACTATTCCCGCAGCCGCTCTTCTTTGTGGACGAAGGGCGAAACGAGCGGCAATGGGCAAACCTTGGTGGCATTGGCCGCCGATTGCGACCGCGACGCGGTGCTGGCAACGGTCAAGCAGAATGGCCCTGCTTGTCATGAGAACACGTCCACGTGCTGGTCCGATGAAGTCCGCGCTTTGCCGGTGACGGTATTGGGCAAGCTGGATGCGTTGGCGGCGCAACGCCAAGCAAATCCTCAGGGACGTTACACGGACGCCTTGTTGGCGGACCGAAATTTGGTGGCAGAAAAAATCGTTGAGGAAGCCGCCGAGGTCGCGCGTGTGCTGCGCGGCGAGGAGAACGACGATTCCCTGGAACACGAGGCGGCGGACTTGCTGTATCATTTGTTGGTGGGTCTTCGCGCCGGAGGGGGACAGCTGCTGGATGTCCTCTCTGAACTGGAACAGCGGTGAGCGCCAAGCTTCATCAACAGTGCGGGCGACTTCGCGCCATGCGCGGGTGGTTCGTGGCGTTGTTGATTCCGTTGCTTGCTGGATGCATCCAAGCGGATTTGCCTCTGGCAGCCGCCGACGGGGCCGTCGATGAAGTTTGGTGGGAGCCCTGCGATTGGCAGGACCATGTACCACCTCCAGCGCGGGGCGATTGGACGGAGCGCCGCGTGTTGCACATTGCCCATCAGGGCGGTGAAAACGAAGTGCCCAGCAACACGATGTACGCACTCAAGACCGCCGTGCGCAAGGGCGCGGACGTCTTGGAAATCGACGTGCATGCAACCGCCGACAATGAACTGGTGGTGATTCACGATACCACCGTGGATCGCACCACCGACGGGACCGGTTTGGTCGAAGATCACACCCTCGCCGAATTGAAGGCCCTGGATGCCGCCCATTGGTTCGTCCCGGGTAGGAACGCAGTCCGCGATGCCGCACCGGAAGACTACGTGCTTCGCGGGGCGCGCCACGGCGATTTGCAACTGCCGCCGGGGTGCACGCCGGACGATTTCGCCGTTCCGACGCTTGAGGAAGTGCTCAGTGAATTCCCCGACATCATGATCAACGTCGAAATCAAGAACGGACCTCCGCAAGGTCGCGGTTACGAGCAGATTCTCGCGAACCAGCTGGCCGCCCATGGTCGCACCGACGACACGATGGTGGCCAGTTTCATCGACACGTGGACCGAAACCTTCCGCGCATTCAACACGGACGTTTCAACCAGCACGGGAACCGGTCAATCGGCGGCATTCTTTGCTGCAACCCAAGGCCCGGTTCCCGGAATGCCGGCGTTGGACCACGAAGCCCTGCAAGTGCCCATCGAGTTCGAGGGCTTGCGCGTGATCGACGAAGAGGGCGACTTTGTTGCGGATGCCCACCGGCAAGGGTTGGCGGTTCACGTCTGGACCGTCAACGACCCGGCCGAAATGCACTGGCTCATCGACATCGGTGTCGATGGAATCATCACGGCCGAACCCTCGGTCCTGGAAGCGGTCCTCGCTGAACGGGGCGTCCTTTACGCTTAGGCCGCAGGGGCTGCGGCTCGGGCCTGCTTGACCCGGCCCCAGGACGTGGCGACAATGGCTCCAGTGGCGTACATGACCAAACTGTAGAAGCCGGGCACGAGGGCGGCGCGCGCCGAATCCAATTGGCTCACGGCCAGCAAGATGCCAAAGGTGCCGTTTTGGAAGCCCACCTCAATGACCACCGACTTGGTTTGCTCGGTGCCGAGGCGGAACAGGCGAGCGGTGAGGAATCCGGCGCCGAGGGCCAGGCCGTTGAGGGCGATGGATGCCGGGACCGTGGCCGCTGCGAAGGCCCAGAATCCTTCGCGGTTGGTGTAGATGATGCCGGCGATGAGCAGGAACAGGAAGACGATGCTGGTGATGCGCATGGGCTTCTCCGTGGCCTCCGCGAGGCGCGGCCATTTGGTGCCGAGCAGCATGCCGATGATGACCGGGCCGGCCACGACGCCTGCCGTGAGCTTGACCACTTCCATGAAGTCGACGCGGATGGCTTGGCCCTGGCCCCAGAGTGCGAGAGTGGTCAGAAACAGAACGGCCGGCGTGAGCAGGAAACTGAAGATGCTGGTGATGGCGGTGAGGGATACCGAGAGGGCCGTGTCGCCGCGCGCCAGCCACGTCAGCAGGTTGCTGGTGGCGCCTCCGGGGACGGCGGCCAGCAGCAGCAACCCCAGTGCCAGTTCGGTTTCCAGGTTGAACACGATGATGGCGACGGTGGCAACCAATCCGCCTGCGATGGGCAGCAGGACCAGTTGTCCCAGCAGGCCAGCCGCCACGCCGCGGGGTTGCTTGGCCAGGAGTTTGAAGTGGCTCGGCCGGAGCCCCAGCCCCATGCCGAGCATGATGATGCCCAACACCACGGGCAGCAGGATGTCCGTGAGGGAGCCAGTTTCCAATCCATCCTCTGCGGCTTGCAGGAGATTCATCGCCTCCACATCGCCTCCCGCCCCTAAAGCCTGCTGTTGCGTACTTCCACCCGACTCTCCGTCGTGCTTAGGCTGTCGGGCGCACTCGCCGGGCCATGGAACGCTTTCGCCTCGGGCTTAGCGGCCTTTACGGCCCGCGCACGCAGGCGAAGCTCTACGGCTCCGAGCCTCCCTCTCTGTCCGCCTACGGTTCCATGTTCGACGCCTACGAGGTCGGCGCCTCTCAATTTCCCCATTGGACCCCGGAATTGGCCGAGGAACTCGTGGCGCGCATGCCTTCGAATGTCGCGCTGATTCCCCGAGTCAGCCGGGCCATCGTGCAAAACGGGGGCGTGGAAGGCCAAGCAGCGGAGCTGGACCGTTGGCTCGAGAGCGTGGAGCCCATTCTTCGCTCGTCGAACCATGGACCCCTGTACATGCCCTGGACCGGCGCGTGGAGCCCCGAGGCCGAGGGACGCCTCCGCGATGCACTGGAGGCCCTGTGGCCCATTCTTCCATCGCGTCAGCGCTTGGCCGTGGAATTTCGTCACGGCAGCTGGCTCCAACCCAGTGCGGTTCACATGCTGGAGGAGTACGGGGCCGGCCTGGTTTGGAGCACCCTCGCGGGGCGCGTGCCGTACCGTGCCACAGCCGACTTCATTTATGCTCGGTTGACCGGACACCAATCGCGCCGCGTCGCCGATGAAGTGCAGGCGCTGACTGCCCAGTTGGAATCGCGTCCATCGGATCGACGGACGGTCTTCGCCATCAGCAGCCGCTACCATGATCCCTATGGATTGCATGCTCTCGAGCGATTCGCGGACCGGGTGGGTGCACCGCTGGCATACCGCGGGGATGGCCGACGCAACGTGCCCTTGGACAATCCAGTCCAACCCTCATTGCGTGCGTTTGCGGTCAGTTAAACCGTCAAGCGCACGGCCGGTGCGCCCGCCTGCAGCACGACAACACTGCCGTCGTCAACGGCCTTCCAACCCGAATCATCCATGAGTGGTTCGCTGGCGACCACCACACTGCCCGGCAGGTCATCCCCGTCGGCCAGCACATACAAGCTGTTGCTGCGGCCAGCCGTGCCGCACCGCGTGGCAATGACGCGGCCTCCGTCCGTGAGCAAAATGTTCAGTTGCGCTTCCTTGCCAATGGCCGCCGCATGATCGGCTGCTTCACGGAGGATGGATTGCGTGGCGGTTGCCAAGTCGTCGCCTTCGTCCACGCGCGTGAGAACCGCCTGGAACAGAAATTCTCCATCGGTTTTACCCCGCACCAGGCTTTGCCGCTCCGGCGCGATGCGCTCAATGACCCAAGGCTGCCAAGAGGACTCGAAGTCTTCGAGGAAACCGTTGAGGCTGAATGCATACCGGCCACTCGTGAATGGAGCGCAATTTTCTTCGGAGCTCGTCCCGGCGACCGTGGCATTTCGGACCGCCGCCATGATGCATTCCGATTGAACCAACGGGCCAAAGGAAGACAAGTTGCGGTCGCTCCAAATGGGCATGGCGCTCGCATAACGGGCGGGCTCCGGCCGCGTTGATGGCTCGTACCATGTGACGCCGAACCCATCGGCGCACACGACGCCCGTGAGCAACTCCCTGGCTTCATAGGATTGGTGCACCAAGTCGTGGCTGGATGCATGCGTGAGCGTGCTGATGGAAACTGCGGGGCCCACGTAGGCTGCGTGCCGGCACATGTTAGCGCCTCAGCAGCGTCAGCCCGAACCATTGCTGCGAATCGGTCCAGGTGCGTTCCACTTGCCAGCCAGATCCCGCAGCCATTTCTTGAATGCCTTCGACCGTAAATTTGTAGGAATTTTCCGTGTGGATTCGCTCGCCCTTGGCCACGTGAAGGTCCAAGTTGGCATCGGGCAAAACCAGATGCACATCCTCACGGGCTTCCAAGTGCATTTCGATGCGGTGTTTGTCCTCATTCCAGAACGCCACATGGTCGAATCGTTCGCTGGGGTCTTCACCACCCAACCGGCGCGCAACGTGGCGCAGCAGGTTCCGGTTGAATGCGGCGGTCACCCCCGCTGCGTCATTGTATGCGGCGTTCAAGACGTCCGCATCTTTGATGAGGTCGGTGCCCAAGAGGAAAGCGTCACCTGGCTGCAGCGATTGGTACGCCTTGGCCAGCAGTCCGGCTTGTTCGTCGGGCTCGAAGTTTCCGAGGCTGCTGCCGAGAAACAGAACCAAACGCCGGGGGGCTTCCATTTTTCCAATTTGTTCGAGGCCAGCGACGTATTCAGCCGCCACCGGCTCAACATGCAGGCCGGGGTGTTCTTGCTCCAGCTGTTGGGCCACGGTTGCAAGAAAGTCACCGCTCACATCCACCGGAACGTACGTGCTGGGGCCTTGGCGCTTGAGCAGGCAATCCAGCAGGATGCGGGTTTTCACGCTCGAGCCGCTGCCAAGTTCCGCAACCAGCAGATCATTGCCGGCTGCTTCCAGCATGGCATCGCTGTGTTCCTCGAGAATGGCGGCCTCGGTCCGCGTGGGGTAATACTCTGGCGTTTGGCAAATGCGCTCGAACAGTTCCGAGCCGCGTTCGTCATAGAAGTAAAGGCTCGACAGCCACTTGGGGTCGGCCTGGAGGCCGCGGCGGGTGTCCGCGACGATGCCGGCGCTTGTGAAGCTCTCAACTTCCACGGGCGCCGCACGCCTCCCTTGCGCTATGAATGGTCCGCTTGCGGTCACGCATCGCGCGCCAAACGGATGCCTGCAAAGATTTGCCGCCGGTAGGGGTGATCCCAGTTCCGGAAGGTGCCCGTCGCGCAGCCTGCCCGCGTCGCCCACGAGCCTCCACGTAGAACTTTGTAGTCGCCGCCGAAGAAGACTTCCGAGTATTCTGGGTACGGGAACGCCTCGAAACCCGGGTAGCCGTGGAAGTCGGAGGAGGTCCACTCCCAAACGTCGCCCACCATGTGTTCGCAGCCCGTTGCGCTAGCACCTTTGGGGTGGCTGCCGATGGTGCTTGGTTGCCACGCCAGCTGGTCGATGTTGGCCACGTCCACGTGCGCGGGGTCATTGCCCCAGGGGTTCCGGATCGGTCCCTGGTCGGCCAGCCGTGCGGCCTTTTCCCATTCGGCTTCCGTCGGCAATCTTGCCCCGAGCCATTTTGCGTACGCTTCCGCTTCAAAGTAC
>JBFJWV010000032.1:0-8900 GCA_041623515.1 Thermoplasmatota archaeon
AACCGCGGTTTTGCGTTCGCCAGCGAATGCGCCCGACCGGCGGTCAAAGAAGCGGACGTAGCGGCCATCCTTGACGCGGGTGACGAATTCGTTGCGTTCGAGAACACGCAGGTGGTAATTGAGCGTGGACGCGCCGAAGGGCAGCCGTTCGCACAAATCCATGAAGTGCATGCCGGGCTCGGCTTGCACGAGGTCGTACACTTGCTGGCGTCCGTCGTGTTGCAGCACGGCGTCGCCTTGCACGCGGGCGTAGCCGGCGACGAGGGTGCCGGCGCCGCCCAGAATCCACTTGCCGGCGCCGCCAATCCAGGCGGCAATGCCCAGAAGCAGGGCGCCGATGCCGGTGGCGACCGCGACGACGGCCCAGTCGTACTCGTGGGTGGTGGCGCGGTAGGTCACGCCGACGACGTCGCCTTCGCCGGTCACGTGGGTGCGGGTGTTGCCGCCGCTGGTGCCTGCGAGGGCGAACCCGAAGCGGCCGGTGACGTCCACGTCATCGTTTTGGAATGTGTGGGTGGTGGTCGCGTCCTCGTTGTGGACGCGAATCATGCCCGTGGCGTCCAGGAAGTGCGCGGTGCCGGTGGTTTCCACGTAGGGTGTCTTGGCAAACAAGGTGGCGGGCAGGTCCCGGTGTTGCAGCTGGACCTTTGCAGCGGCCAAGTCGAGGGTGATGTATTCGTGCACGTATTCCGTGTGATCTCCGGGCCCGGTCCAGCGGCCTTCGACGGGGTCAAAGACGGCACCAGGGTGGGTTTCTTCCCGGAAGTTGGCGCGCAGGATGCTGCTGCTGCCGTCGGCGCCGTGGTATTGCAGCACGCCGTCGGACACGAAGGCTTGCAGGTTGCCGTCGCTGGTGATGCGGCCATCGAGGCTGCGGGATTCGTACAAGCCGGCGCGCAGGATGTGCATGAACGGCTTGGAGTCGGATTTGCCCAGCACGAGTTGGATGGGGTGCTCGGCTGTGCTTTCGACGGCCTTGGGGGTACCGAGGACACCCACGTGGAGTGGCGTGTCGGCAGCGCCATCGTGGATGCGCATGGGGCCATCATGCAGCAGGAGGGTAAATTCAGGGTCGCGGTGTTGCAACGTGATGAACGCACCGTCGAGGCTCAGTTCCTCTTGCTCCACTTTTTGTTCCCAGAGGACGCCTGCTTGGGGATCCTCTTGGTTGATGATGCCGTAGGCGCGGTGGACCACGCGGGTCAAGGTTCCGGCCTCGCCTTCGATGAGCAGGCTCACTTGGCCTGCGTCACCTTGCAAGAGGAAATCACCGTCGTCGGCAGCCACGACGCGGTCGCCCTCGACCGTCACGGGCAGGGCGCTCGTCAGTTGCATTTCGCTCTGTGCGGCCAGCGCGGACGAGCTTGCAAGCATGAGGGCCGCAAGCATCAGCGTGAGAGGCCGTCCACCGAACATACTCCGAAGAGCCGAGTCCAAGGTTCTTAACCTGTGTGGTGCCGTTGACGAAGCCACCAGGAGGGAAGGGCGTCAAACCGTCTGCAATCGTCGTTGCCCGCCGCGCACCGCGCGGACCGCTCCGGCTGTATCGTCGGCGCCGTAAACGAAGCTCCCTGCGACCGCCACCGTGGCGCCCGCCTTTTCACAGAGCCGCCCCGTTTCGCCGTTGACACCGCCGTCCACTTGGATTTCCAGGGGGGTCTCCCGTTCACCGTTTTCCTCCAATTTCTTTGCCCAGCGAGCGATTTGCTCAATCTTGGGGAGCACGGAAGGAATGAACGATTGGCCACCGAAGCCGGGGTTGACCGTCATGCACAGCACCATGTCCACGTCGGCCAGAACGTGCCGGATGGCTTCCGGGGGAGTGTGGGGATTGATGGCGACGCCCGGAGATACGCCCAGGTCCCGCAACTGCTGGATGTTGCGGTGCAAGTTCGGGCATGCCTCTGCATGGACCGTGATGCGGTCCGCGCCGGCCTTGGCGAAGTCCTCCACGTAACGTTCCGGTTCGACAATCATCAGAT
Organism: Thermoplasmatota archaeon; assembly: GCA_041623515.1. Taxonomy (GTDB): domain Archaea; phylum Thermoplasmatota; class E2; order JACPAO01; family JAHFTW01; genus JBFJWV01. The sequence continues at coordinate 1,983 of JBFJWV010000032.1, forward strand.
GGCAGTCCAACGGCAATTGCGTGTGCGGGCGCACCGCCTTGACAATCAAAGGCCCGATGGTGATGTTGGGGACGAAGCGGCCGTCCATCACGTCAACGTGAATCCAGTCGGCGCCTGCATCTTCCACCTTCTTGATGTCCTGCGCCAATTGGGCGAAGTCTGCGCTGAGGATGGAAGGTGCGACTTTGAGCACAATCGGGCCAGTTTTGCATTTCAAATAAGCGGGTTGGTCAGGCCCCTTTTGGCCCCGGTCGGCCCCGGGGGACCCAAAATCGGAAGCTGGCGCCCAACCCTTCACCCGGGCTGACGGCCCGGATGTGGCCGCCGTGTTCTTCGATGATCCCCTTGCAAATGTAGAGACCCAACCCTGTGCCTCCGTGTCCCGCACCGTGATGAATTTGGGAGAACGGTTGAAACAGGCGAGCCGCCCGCTCCGCATCGAATCCTTCACCGTCGTCTTCAACGGACACGACGACGCGGTCGTCTTCACCCGCCACGTGCACTTGCACATGGCCCTCTTCCGGCGTGAATTTGATGGCGTTACTCAAGAGATTGAAGAGCACTTGCGTGAGGCGGTCCGCGTCGGCTTCCACACGCGTATCGCCCTGGGACTGCACGGTGAGTCGCACTTTCTGCTTCGCAGCCAAGTCTTCGAAGCTCTCCAGGGCTTCCTCCACCACTTGATTCAAGTCAATGGATTCAGGGCGAAGGCGGAGGCGACCGCTGTCCATGCGGGCCGCATCCAAGATGTCCTTGACGAGAATGGCCAAGCGATCCAAGTTGCGCCGGATGATGCCCAGCGTGCGCTCCGGGACCGCTTCCTTCCGGTCCAAATTGCGCTCCAGCACGCGCATTTGCAGCTGGATGGGTGTGAGAGGCGTGTTGAGTTCATGCGCGACGGTGTTGAGCAATTGGATGCGTGCTTGGTTTGATTTCTCCAGTTGCTCAATAGCGACGTTTTGCTCGAAGGCCAATCGGCGCGCCTTCTCCCCTTCCTTGCGTTCCGTTACGTCACGGATGGCCGCTGTCACAATGGTTCCGTCTTCTGACTCCATGGGGCTGAGGCTGATTTCAACCGGGAATTCGGAGCCGTCCTTTCGGCGCGCGTACAAGTCCAGGTCGGCGCCCATGGGACGTGCCCGCGGCTTGTGCATGAACTCTTTTCGGTGCCCTTTGTGGCTGCCGCGGAATCGTGTGGGAATGAGTTTCTCGATGGGTTCACCGAGCAGTTCGCTTCGAGTGTAGCCGAACAGTTTCTCGGTTTGGGCGTTCGCCAATTCAATGCGGCCCTGGTCGCCCACAATCACCATGGCGTCGGGAGCCGACTCCAGCAATTGTTCGAACCTCCGACGGTCCCGTTCCTGTTCCGTGACATCCCGGGCCACGGCGAAGAGGTGGCCGGTGGACTTGTCGGCCCCGCTGGTCCAATGCAAGGTCCGGTAGTTGCCATCTTTGGCGCGGTATCGATTGGTGAAACCAAGGGTTTGGTACTCGGGCAGCTCCCACAGTTTTGCCGCCTCCGCGTTGGTTGCGTCCAAGTCGTCCGGGTGAACGAATTCCATGAACGGCTGGCCCAGCATTTCCTCGGTGCTCCAGCCCAGCACTTTTTCCCAGGAGGGATTCAACTCAATGAACCGGCCTTCGGAGTCCGTGACGCACAACATTTCGATCGACTTGTCGAACCATGCGCGACGGATGCGGTCGCTCTCTTCCAACTCTTTGATTTCCGTGATGTCTTGGGCGGTCCCGTACATGCGCACGGGTTGGCCATCGCGAACCGACACGGCACCTTGCGCCGTCAACCACCCAACGGAACCATCGGGTCGCTGCAAGCGATGGGTGAACTTCCATGGTTGGTGATCTTGGAATGCCTGCTTGACGCGCCCATCCACCCACTCCCGGTCGTCCGGGTGCACGCCGGCAAGGAATGCGTCGTAGGTTGCAGCGAAGGCGCCCGGCTCCTGGCCGTAAAGACGGTACAGTTCGTCGGACCATTCCACCACGTCATTTGGAATGTCCCAGGACCAGCTGCCCACCTTGGCCATTTGCTGCGCCTCCTCCAATTGTTGCTCCCGGTGCTGCAGGAGGCTCAATTCGGCGAGGCGTTCACTACGGTCGCGAACCACCAAACTGAGGCCGTCGCCCTGTGCGACCACTTTGACCGCCACCGCTTTTTCGCCACCGTCGCCCTGTTTTGCCAACAAGGGGTCGCTGTCGGGAACGATGGTGGTTGCGTTGCCGTCCACCCACAACTCCTGCACGCGGTCAGGAGGCGCTTCAATCTTCCATAGCGCCAGCGCGGCCTTGTCCATGCGGCGAATGCGGCCGTCCCCGTGGATGTCAATGCGGCACGTTTCCGGCCGTAAGGTCTGCGCGCTGCGCGCCATGGTCAGCTTGGCTGGCCGCCACTATTTGAAGCGCGGGCCTGGGGGTGATTTTCCCCTAGGCTTCCATATGGGTCCAGGTGGGAGTGAGGGCGTACAGGCCCGAGGTCATGTCCGGGACGAACAAAGTCTGGCCGTCGTCGCTCCACTGGGCCGCCCAGACATTGGGTTGGTCGGCCGTCACGACGGCGCCAATCGGGGCACCGGTCACCGGGCTCCAGGCGGTGGTGATGGATCGTTCGTGGGGCATGTAGTACGCCAACGTGGCGGGTTCCTTCATGCGTTCGAATGTGCTGATGTCGAACACCCATACGCCTGCATGGTAGTGTCCCACCGCAACTTGTCCGTCGCAATTGCCATCGATGTTGTGGACGCTGAACCGGTACATGCGTTGACCCGTCAGCGAATCGGCATCGGGCAGTTTCCATTGGCCCAGGTAAATGGGGACGGCCGGATCGGTGGTGTCAATGACGCCGACAGCGTCCACGAGACCGGCTCCGGATTCGCCCGCGCCGAGGGTGATGTGGCGGCCGTCAATCAGGCACGGCATGGGGGTCTGCTCATGCCACAGTGGGGGCGCATCGGCGTTGAGACCTTCATCGCCGACCACGCTGACCAGCACGGGATTGCCTGGGTCGTTGAGGTTCCAAATGGCCATGTTGTCGGTGCCCGTGTAGGCGAGCCAGTCTCCCGTGATGGGGTGTTTTTGGATGTCCACGTCGTGCGTTCCTGGCATGTCGCCTTGGCTCACGATTTGGAACGTGCGCGCTTCGGGATTCCATTCGGCGATGGTGACGTCTTCGTTGAGGACGTAGTAGTTGCCGTTGTCATGTTGGAACGAAAACACGTTGTGGGTGTTGCCCATGGGCAAGTAGTCAATGTAGATGGGGGCGCGCGGTTCAATCAGGTCGAAGATGGCCACACCGCCGGGGCACTTGACCGGCGATTGGCTCGCCAGGTACGATGTGCACGCGGTGCCACCTTCCAGGCCTTGCCCTTCGCCTTCGGTCTTGATCGTGGTGCAGTCGAACGCACCGCTGCCCTGGCAGCCCACGAACAGGTAGCGGCCGTCTTCGCTCAAGCGGCTGTCCCAATTGTCATCCATGTTGTACACGTGCGACAGGACCTCCATGTTCTCGGGGTCGCTGACATCAACCAAGGACGCGCCGCGGCTTCCCAAGATGCTTGCCACGACGGCCAAGTCTCCGGCTACGTGGACTTCGATGTAGCCGCTGCCCGGTCCCACGAGCCCTTCGCTCAAGTCGTTGTAGTCTGCCAATTGCAGGTTGAATTCATGGGCGTGCAGTTCTGCGAGCTGGTGGCCCACATGGCCTGCATCACCGGTGGCATGGTCGTTTTCCACCGTGCCAAGGAACTTGGAAATATCGGGTGCATTGGGAATCAGGCCACTGGCGGTCGGCGTCGAATCGGTGTCCGCGGGGGCATCGGTACCTTCGATGCATCCGGACATGGCTGCGGTGGCCAGGGCCAGCAAGGCCAGCATGGATTGAATGCGCATTGCATCCGGGGCCACGCCAGCCTTGATGACCTTTGCGACAGCACGCCGCTCAGGTGCAAGCCTTCAAAGCAAACCGCGTGTGGGCGCCCCATGGCCCAAGTGACCGTCACCGAGCCGGTCTTGCAGATTGCCCTGGATGAGGTCAACCTCGATCGAGCCCTCCAGTATGCCAAGGAAGCGGTTGCCGGGGGAGCCTCCTGGGTAGAAGCGGGCACTCCGCTCATCAAGGCGGAAGGCCTCGAAGCGGTTCGCGCCCTCAAGAAGGCGTTCCCCGACCAAGTGGTCGTGGCGGACATGAAGACCATGGATACCGGCGCATTCGAAGTCGAAATTGCGGCCAAGGCGGGCGCGGACTTGGTGGGCGTCCTGGGCGCCGCCAGTGACGAGACGTTTGAGGAAGCCGTGAAGGCGGCGCGCAAGTACGGATGCGGCGTCTACATGGACCTCATCAGCGTGGCCGACAAAGTCGCCCGCGCCAAAGACGCCGAGCGCCTCGGCTGCGACTTCGTATGCCTGCACATGGGCATCGATGACCAAATGGTGGGTGCCAACCCCGTGGACACCCTCAAGTCCGTCGCGGACGCAGTCAACATTCCCGTCATGGTCGCCGGTGGACTCAACAGCGAGACCGTTGGGGCATGCGTCACGGCCGGCGCAAGTGTTCTCATCGTCGGCGGTGCGCTCACCAAGGCCGCCGATTTGACGGCCGAGGCGGCCAAACTGGTCGAGGCCATTCGCGATGAGAAAGTCATTCAGACGGACATGTTCAAACGCTACGGCCAAGGCGAATTGGCCGAGGCGTTTGCGAAGTGCAGCACCAGCAACATCAGTGACGCCATGCACCGCAAGGGCGCAATGGATGCGGGAATCATTGCGCGCCAGCAAGGTGCGCGCATCGTCGGTCGTGCCGTGACGGTATTCACTGCGGACGGCGACTGGGCAAAAACGGTGGAAGCCATCGACGTGGCCAAACCGGGTGAAGTGATTGTCATCGACCAGCGGGGTGGTCCGACGGCCATGTGGGGCGAACTTGCCAGCGAATCGTGCAAGGTGAAGGGAATCGCCGGAGTCGTCACCGACGGCGCCGTGCGTGACATCGACGACATTCGCGCCATGGAATTCCCGGTTTGGGCGCGCCATGTGGTCCCCAACGCGGGAGAACCCAAGGGCTTCGGCGAAATCGGCGGCGAAATTCGATGTGGCGGACAAATTGTTCGCAACGGCGATTGGATTGTGGCCGACGACATGGGTGTGGTCGTGGTCCCGCAGGACCATGCGCAAGAGGTGGCCAATCGCAGCCTCGAAGTCCTCGAAAAGGAAAACCGTCTCCGCGAAGAAATCCGTCGCGGCAAAACCCTCTCCAGCGTTCTGCAATTGAAGAAATGGGAGAAGGTCGTCGGCTGATACGAGGGCACGGGCCAAGTACTGTTACCCTGCTGGTGCCTTGTGCAATTCCTCGCGCGGTTGGCTGGTTGGAGCAGCGGGCATCCATGGCTTGCCACCCTCGTTGTTCTGTTGATGACGGGGGCCCTCGGCGCTGGCTTTGCCCAGGCGGAGTCCGGGCGCGTCATTGACCAATTCATTCCCGATGACCTTGCGGCTGTGGACACCCAAGAGCGCATTGAAGCGCGCTTCGGGGCATCCGAACCTGCCTTTGTTTTGTTCATCACGTCAGAACCCGGCGCGCCTGAACTGTTGCGCGCCATCCATGCGTTGGACCGCGACTTGGAGGACCGCGAGATCGTCCTGGACGTTGCCAGCATCACCGATCACCTCGGCGACGTGCCATCCTTGAGTGATGCGGAGCTGCGGTCCGCATGGAACGAAGCCAATGGGCGGCCGGATTTGTCCGGGCAATTCATTCGCGACGATGCGACGTTGGTGCGTGTTGCCTTCGCGGTGGATTTGGAGTCCGGCGACATCACGGCCGCCGTCGACGATGCAGTTTCCGGGATTCAACTTGCAGGCGTGGACATTCTTCCGGCGGGGCTCGCGTACGTGGAACAAGCGCAAAATGAGGGAGGGGCTCAGGATGTGCAGTACTTGGTGCCCCTGTCAGTCGTCGCCATTGCCATCATCTTGGCGTTCTTGTTTCGTCGTCCGTCCGATGTGTTGATTCCCATTGTGACCACCTTCGTGGCGCTTGCCTGGGCGTACGGCATCCTCACGTGGGCGCAGATGCCGTTGTCGCCTCTGGTCTTCAGCGTCATGCCACTCATCTTGGGCCTTGGCGTGGACTACATGCTGCACATCGTGTACGCGTTCCGCGAGACCTCCAAAGGCACGGTTTCCGAACGGTTCCAGCAGGTGGGCAATCGCGTCGGTGCGCCCGTTTTCTTCACGGCGCTGACCACCCTCATCGGCTTTGGTTCGTTCATGGTCAGCAAGATTCCCCAGGTGCGCAGTTGGGGCCTCCTCATTGGCGGCGGAGCATTGGCCGCGTTCATCTTGGGCTTCCTGCTGCTGCCTGCGTTGTACCGGCTGAGCCGGCCTGCTAAGCGACCCCACGTCAGCACCCACCGGTTCCTGCGACGGTTGGGCGAAACGGTGGCCAACAACCGATGGTTGGTTCTCCTTGGTCTCCTCTTGGTTACGGCGGGGTTGGGGGCAGCGGCCACGCAAGTGGATTTGGAGCGCGAATTGGAAACGCAAGTGGACCCGGACGAGCCTGCCTCCGTGGCACTGGGTGAAGTCGAGGCGCGCTTCGGCGGGCAAAGCATTGCACAATTCTTCGTTCCCCGGTCCGTGGGACCCTCCGGGCTGGAGGCATTGGAGCAGGAATTGTGCGACATGGACGGGCTCGGATTTGTGGACGGTCCGGCCACGCGGGTCAGTCAAGGCGGGGGTGGGGCCAATGGATACCCCACGTCGGACGCCCGCTTGGACGGCGTGAGCTCTCCGGACGCGTGGCTTGTCACCGTCGGCTACGAAACGGAAAATGAGCGGGACATTCTGCCGCAGCTTGAGCAAGCCGCGTCGGAGCATGGGGCCGAGCTGACGGGCCGGGGCTTCATT
>JBFJWV010000033.1:0-8805 GCA_041623515.1 Thermoplasmatota archaeon
CCGACTCCTGCATGCCTTCTTTGAGCGGGATTCCACAGATTTCTCCGGTCTGCTGGTAATCCTTCCATCCACTGCCAGAGAGGTAGCCGCGCACGATGCACTCCACTTCCAGCGGCTCGAGGCGCTCCACCAGCACGGCGTGCCCGTGCAATTCGTCCTTGAAGGGGTGAACCTCCGCCGGCATGTCCTCAATCCGGGTGGCCACAATGTGGTGCTCGATGCCGTGTTTCTCCAGGAATGCAAACCAGAAATTGCTGATTTGCGTCAAACAGGCGCCTTTGTCGGGAATGCCGGGTTCCAGCACCACATCAAATGCGCTGAGACGGTCGGTGGCAACCATCAGAAGTTTGTCGTCGCCCACTTCATACACTTCACGCACTTTTCCCTTGCGAAACACCGGCAGAGGGAGGTCCGTTTCCGTGACAAGGGGCGTCAATTGGCCCGGCGCCAAGTCCATGGGGTCGGCGACCTGCGGCCGGCTCAAAAGCACACCGTGATTTCGCGGCCGATTCTGAATATGTTCACCTAAGTCGAATGATTAAATGGTCAATCCGATGCCTGTGCGCCGAAAGGCAGTTGGAAAATCATGGCACACGAAATGGTGATGGATATTGTTAGCCCAGACGGCAGTGGATGGTTGGAGATCGCTTTGGCAACGGTTGCCTACTTCATCCTGAGCTTCCTCTGGTGGGGCCCCCTCTTCGGAAAGAAGTGGGGCGCCGAAATGGGCATGGACATGACCGAAGGGCAATCCTTCAAGGACATGGCCAAACCCATGGCCCTCCAGCTGGTGGGGACCTTCCTTCTGGCCTACGTATTTTGGGCCGTGACCCACGCCTTCACGGCATCCCACGATGGCGCCGGAGGCCTGATGCTCACCAATCCGGACTTTGTGTCCGTGCTCATGGGCGCCATTTTCACGACGCTGGGCTTTGTGGTGCCATTCCAATTGGGGCGCATTGCTTGGGAGAAAGCCTCGTGGGCCTTGTTTGGCATCAACACGGGCGGCACCTTCGTTGGACTGCTGGCGATGGGCCTCGTCTTCATGATGTAGCTCCGGCCAGTCCCCATTTTCCCCTTCCATCCTCTTTTATGAAAGGGCCTCGTCCCCCAAACCGTGGCCAAGGCCGCCGGGGACCGGGAGGCACATGCAGACTTCGAACCTTTGTTCGAGGACGAGAAATTTCACGACCATTGCGGAGTCGTTGCCATTGCCGCCGACCGGCCGGTCGCGCCCTATGTCTATTACGCCCTGCAAGCGCTGCAACATCGCGGTCAAGAATCGGCCGGCATCGTCACGTTGGACGGCTTCGAGTACCGCCAAAAGAAGGGCATGGGACTCGTGGACAAGGTCTTCGATCCCAAGAAAATTCAGCACTTGGGCGGCAACCAAGGCATCGGCCATGTTCGCTACTCGACGAGCGCCGGCAGCACCGAAGAATCGGCACAGCCCCAGGTCGTCATGGGTGCAGGCGGCGGCATTGCCCTTGCGCACAATGGCAACATCCCCAACACGCAAGACTTGATGGATGAACTCAAGGACAAAGGTTGGGCGTTCTACACGGGCAATGACACGGAAGTCATTGTTCGACTGCTTGCAAATTTGATGTCCAAGCACGACAACGACCCCGTCCAAGCCATCTCTGCCCTGATGGACCGTCTGGAGGGCGCTTACTGCTTCACCATCATGATTGGCCAGGACCTGTTCGCGGTGCGCGATCCCTGGGGACTCAAGCCATTGTGCTTGGGCCAATTTGCCGACAACGGCGGGCACGCCATCGTCTCCGAATCCGTCGCCCTCGACGTCATGGGCGCCGACTGGATGCGGGACATCGCCCCGGGCGAAGTGGTCCGCATCACCAAAGACACCGTGGAAACGGTGCTGTCGCGGCCCGCCGAAAAACCGGCCCGTTGCTTCTTCGAATACGTCTATTTCGCCCGCGGCGATTCCTTCATGGACGGCCGACTCAACCAAGAGGTTCGCGAAAGCATCGGGCGCATCCTCTGGGAAGAAGAACCGGTGGAGGCCGACATTGTGGTCCCCGTCCCGGACTCGGGCCGCAGCCATGCCAATGGTTTGGCGCAGGCCAGCGGCATTCCCTACACGGAGGCGCTGATGAAGAACCGGTACGTCCACCGGACCTTCATCATGCCCACGCAAGAATCCCGTGAACTCAACGTCCGCCTGAAGGTGAACCCCATTCGCCAGGTCCTCGAAGGCAAACGCGTCATCTTGGTGGATGACAGCATCGTGCGCGGCACCACCATGCGACGCATCGTCCGCATGCTGCGCTCGGCCGGCGCAAAAGAAGTTCACTTGCGCATTGGCGCTCCGGCCATCGTCGCACCCTGCTACCTCGGCATTGACATGAGCACCCGGGATGAGCTCATCGCCGCCAACAACACGGTTGAAGAAATCTGCAAGCACGTGGGTGCCGACAGCCTGGCCTACATCAGCATCCCTGGCGTGGTCAAAGCCCTCGATTTCCCGGCCGACGAATTGTGCCTCGGTTGCGTGAACGAGGAGTACCCCGTCCCCATTAGCGGCGAGAAGCTGCGCGGCGGCAAAATGGTGCCCGGCGAACGGCACGAAGAATTGGCGCGCTGCTAATCCTTCGCCGTGATGCGTCCGAATGAGCCCACGGCAACAATGCCATCGGCACCACCCACGTCGTGGCGACCATCGGGTCCTGCAATGTGCCCTTGCGCCTTGCCAGGGAGGTTCAAGTCCACGCCCCAGCAAGTGAACCGACTGCCCCAAACCGACGCGTTGGCCCCGCCGTAAGGCACCTGGACCGGGACCCCCGCTTCGGCCGCCACGGCCACATCCACCGCAGTCAACGGCCCGTCCCCCGCCTGCATCCGAACCCCAACCGTCAGCCCATCGGCGCTCTCGGACAACTCAAGCAGCGTGGCTTCAATGGTGGTGCATTCCGGATACCGCTGCGCCATGAACTGCAAGCCGTTGCTGCTGGCAACGTACACGGTTGCCGGCTCGGCCGTCGTCGCGCCCAGAACGATGAAGCAGTCAAAAATTCCGTGCGTTGGGCTGCGAATGCGGCACCATTCGTATTTGCCGGGGATGTGGGCGAAGGGTGCAAAGAATTCGTACACGGTTTCCGGTTCCAGGCCACGCGGCTCAGGCACTGGCAAGCCAAAGGGTGGGCCCTTATGGTCCGCTCGCAATGAAGCCCTGTGCGACCCAAGATCTTGCGCCTCCCCATCAGCCATTATTGCCACAAGGTCGACTGGGCGTTGCGTGACCACGGGCTGCAAGCCGACCAGTGCGTCATTTGGTTCCGGGACCTCGCCGACATCACGCAGATCAACCCCGACAACACGGTGCCCGTGCTGGAGCTCGAGGACCACCTTGTGTGCGGCAGCCAAGCCATCCTGCAATGGCTCGCCAATGAAGTGGAAACCGGATCGACGCTGTACCCGTCGGAGGCCGTCGCACAATGGGAGTCATGGGCCGATGAAGTGATTGGACCCTTGGCGCGACGTGACGCCTACCGCACCTTGTACGAGAAGCCGACACGGTACACCAGCAATCCACTTGTGTGGCTTGTCGGGGTGTTTGCCAAGCCCCTCATATTGAACATCCTGAAAGCGTACAAAGCCCGTCGCGACTACGACAAGGACGACATCGAGCGACCCACGGTGTTCAGCAAGATCGCGAATCAAGTCCGCGCCAATGGCCCGTTCCTATTTGGGGCGCAAAAGACCGCGGCGGATTACGCAACGGCGGCCCTGCTGGAGCCCATTTTGCGCATTCGCAAACCAAGCCAAATCCACCCGGATTGGAACTTTTTGAAGGCCTACGTCAAGGCGGTCAAGCCCCGGGGCTCGCCGTACATCGCCAAAGAAAAATTCACGCCGCAGGTTCGGGCGCGGTTGGAAAGAAAAGCGGGATGAAGGGAAGAGGAAGGTTCGTCGCGCTTACGCGTTGACGACTTGGAAGTACTCCTTGGAGTCCTTCACGTTGGCCTTGATGGTGGCGCCGCCGGGGTTCCAGTCCGCGGGGCAAACCTCACCGTGCTGTTCGTTGAACTGCAGAGCATCGACCATGCGCAGGCACTCGGTGACGCTGCGACCGAGGGGCATGTCATTGACCACCGTGTGGCGCACCTTGCCGGCGGTGTCAATCAAGAACAGGCCGCGGAAAGCAGGCCCGGCTTCACTCTGCACGCCGTACGACTGGCAGATTTCGTGGCTGACGTCAGCAACCAACGGGTAGTTGATTTCGCCGAGGCCGCCTTCGGTGCGGGGCAGCTGCTTCCAGGCGTGCTTGCAGAATTCGTTGTCAATGCTGACCGCCGCAAGTTGCACGTTGCGGTCTTCGAATTGCTTGGCAGCATCGCTGAATGCGATGATTTCCGTGGGGCAAACGAAGGTGAAATCCTTCGGGTAGAAGAAAAGGACCGTGTACTTGCCAGCCTTCCAGCCGTTTTCACTCAGGGTCCAGTCAATGATGTCGTTGCCAACCACGGCTTTCGCAGTGAAGTCCGGGGCTTGCATGCCAACGAGAGTTTGCGGGGTTTCGATGTAGAGAACGTCTTCATCCATGGGCGTCGAGCCGTCGATTTCGGCATCCTTCTTGAGGCTGATGCCTCATGCAGCTAGAATTCCAGGTCGCGGGGCTTCAAAGCGCGCGGTTGGGGCCCTTGAAATTGCACGGCGGCCGCACCGGCGCGGACACCGAAATGCAGTGCATCGACCATGGTTCGGCCCGCGTGCAAGGCGCTGTACCACCCGGCGCGGAAGGCGTCGCCGGCACCCGTTGGGTCCACGACGGTCACGGCGGGGGCATCGGCATGGGTGACGCCGGCGGCCTGGAATAAATCGGCGCCTTTGCCACCATGAGTCACGACCAACGCATCCACGTGGTCGAGGAATTGTTGCGGGTCGCCGTATGCCATGAACTGGTACGCCTTTGCAAGCTCGACTTCATTGACGAACAAGACGTTGGCCAGGTCGATTGCTTTGGCAAAACTGGCATCGTTGTAAGCGAAATGAATTTCTTGGCCCGGGTCCAGGCTCACGCGAATGCCACGCTCTCTGGCTTCTCGCATCAGGGGAAGGTAGCTGTCCGGGTCGCCCGTCGCCACATGCAACCATTGCACATCATCCAGGATGGAGGAGGGCACCATGTAAGGTGGGGTCATGGCGCCTTGGTCCATGCAGTAGGCTTGATCGCCCATGGGTTCCGTCAGGATGAAGCAAGTCGGCGTGCGTCCGGCCACGTCGAAGGCCAATTCCACGCCGTCCGCTTCCAAGGCCACTTTCCAGTCGGGGGGAAAATCATCGCCCACCCGACTCCATAGCCGGGTCGGAACGCCCAGTCCAGCTGCGTGCCGGGCCACGTTGCAGGCGGTGCCGCCATACACCGTGCGCCGGTCGGCGACTGGGCTGCTTTGGCCGGCGCCGGGCATGGATGCAACGCTCAGTTGCACATCGATATTGCTGTGGCCGGCCACGGCCAGGAACCGCTTCACGTGCCGTGTTCCCACGTGGTGAGGTATTCCTTCTGCTCAGCCGTGAGCTCGTCCAAATCAATGCCGAGCGTGGCGAGTCGCACACGGGCAATTTCTTCGTCCAAGTCTTGCGGGAACTCATAGACACCCGGAGCCATGGATTCATGATTCTTGGCCGTGAATTCCAGTGCCAATGCTTGCACTGCAAAGCTCGTGTCCATGACTTCGACGGGGTGGCCTTGGCCACTGGCGAGGTTCACGAGACGCCCTTCACTGATGAGGTAGGCCGTTCGGCCGTCGTTGAGTCGGTACGCGGTGACGCCTTCTCGGACCACTTCCATTTGGCCCGAGGCTTGCTCCAACGCAGGCTTGTTGATTTCATTGTCAAAATGCCCTGCATTGGCCATGACGACGCCGTCCTTGAGGTGAGGCACATGGCGCTTGTCGATGACGTCCAAGCATCCCGTTGCTGTGACGATGAAGTCGGCGTGCTTGACGGCCTCCTCCATGGGCATGACCCGGTTTCCGTCCATGCGCGCTTCGATGGCGCGCACCGGATCGATTTCGGTCACAATCACGTCGGCGCCCAAGCCGTTGGCGCGCATGGCAATGCCGCGGCCGCACCAGCCGTAGCCGGCAACCACGATGGTCTTGCCGGCAATCACCAGGTTGGTGGCATGAAACAGACCGTCGAACGTGGATTGCCCCGTGCCGTACCGGTTGTCAAACAAGTGTTTCATTTGGGCGTCGTTGACGTTCATCACGGGGAACTTCAGCTTGCCTTCCTCCGCCATGGCCTTGAACCGAATGACGCCCGTGGTGGTTTCTTCGGCACCGCCGATGATGCTGTCCAGCACATCGGTGCGCTTGGTGTGCGCGAGGAAGCCCAGGTCCCCGCCGTCATCAATGACCAGGTGGGGCTTGTGGTCGAGGACCCATTCCAGGCTGGCGTAATATTCCTCGCTGTTTTGGCCCTTTTTGGCTTGCGTGGGGAGCTTGTAATGGTCGTTCATCGCAACGACGACGCGGTCGTCCGTGGAGTCGGGGTTGCAACCCGCGAGGCGCACGTCGGCGCCGCCCGCTTGCAGGGCCAACGCCAAATTGCAGGTTTTGGCTTCCACATGGAGCGCCATGCCAACCCGGAGGCCGGCGAACGGCTTTTCCTGTTCGAAGCGGGCACGAATGGCACCGACGACACCCATGTGGGCGCGCGCCCATTCGATGCGCCGAACGCCTTCTTCAAGAAGCTCCGGCGTGGACTTGGGAACCAACTGCAATTCAGTCATTGGAGGTTCCACAGAGCCCTGCTTCATAAGTGTCCGGGAAGGGAATGGCTTTACGAGGGCACATCTGCCCTCGAATGAAATGGGACGACGTGGACGCTCACGCCCGAAGAACCCCCGCCGGGGTCCGGGCCACAACGAGGCCAACAAGCAGACACGCGAATCGCGCCAGCGTTCGAAAATGCTGAATCACGGCCAGGAAACCCGCGTCCGCTACTACTGGGAGCAAATTCTGGAAGATGCGGGCATGGAGGACGAAAACGCCCGCTACCTAATCCAGGGCACGTGGACGAAAGGGTTCCGCGGCTCCACCGACGATGCCAAGGATTTCCTTCAGGAGAAGGTCGCCGAAGGCGTCATCACGGATCAGATTCGGCACGACATGTGCCGTGTCATCGACAAGTACAGCACCTACCGCTAACGTAGTTTCACCCGTCCCCCGGCAAGGGCCTTGTCCCCGACGTTGCTTGTGGAAACATGGCCCGAATGGCTCTCACAACTGGCGCATGCCCCGTCTGCGATCGCGATGTCCCCCGCACGGTGTCTTTTGGCACGCAGAAGGAGACATTCTGCTGCCCCGTGCACGGGAAGCTGGCCTACACCCCCCACAGCCACCCCCTGAGCAACTTGGCCGCTCCCCTCGTAACTGCCCTCACGGGATTGGCCCAGCCCACCACGGGATTGGAACTCGTTCACTAGCTACGCTCCCACAACCGATTTCTAGGGCCTGTCGCACCGTGGCTCATGAAATCCTGGCTCCTCGCTGCGTTGTTTGCGCTGCCGGCCATCGCCGGATGCCTCGGAACCGACCCGGAAACCGACGGCCAAAGCGGACCATCGAGCATCTTGGCAACCATCAACCTCCCCGAAGGAGCCGAACTTGTCGAAGAAGCCGGAGCCATTGTTGCGACCTGGACAGGCGCTTTGCTCCCCTTTGAAGCCAGCTTTGAATTGCCCGAGGGCGCCACCATGGTGCGCTTCGTTGCCGACCCCGGCAACTCATCCACAGTCAGCGTGGCCATGAGCCACGATGACACCGGGCGGCGCCGCTGCAACCAGCAGTCGGTGGCTGGTTTCGGCCAACCCCTGCTGGGGGCCCGTTCTTGCAGCAGCATTGCGGCCATTGATCCGCCGGGCACCAATTGGACGGCGCGCGCCGCAGGCACCGGCAACATCGATGCACGCATTGAATTCCACCACACCCCGCTGCAGGGTCCTGCCGGCAACGTGGACTGGAGCAAGCTGAGCCACGCAGACCACGACCTGCACCCAACACAAGGAATGTACATCGACGCCCACGACGGCGCCCAACTATGGGTCGAAGTGACGTTGCCCCAAGGGGAAGGGCCCTGGCCCACCGTCATCGCCGCAAGCCCCTACAACGGGCAAAGTGGCCGCATCCCCGACTCCTCCGAAGGAACCGCCAGTGGCGGGACCCCCGCCATGTGGACCTACTGGACCCAAGACTACGCAAAGCGTGGCTACGCGGCCGTCAACATTGACGTACGCGGCTTCGGAAAATCCGGTGGCTGCGTTGAAGTGTGGGGCAACAACGAGCAACTGGACCAGAAGCTCATCGTGGACTGGGTGGCGGACCAGCCCTGGAGCGACGGTCATGTGGGCTTCTACGGCCAATCCTACGTGGCCACGACGCCCGTTGCTGCGGCCGTGCAGGCACCGGAAGCGCTGAAGGCGATTATTGCCGTGGCGCCCGTGATTGACTCCTACCACGACTGGCACTACGGTGGGGTCCCCAACGGCGAAAGCAGCCTGAGTCCAGTGGCCTACCAGGCATTGGTGGATATGGCGGGCGCCAATTACGCCGCCGAACAAGCAACCTCGGGCGACTTCTTTCCCACCGATTTGGTGACACTGGCCCAGTACGCCTCCAAAGGCTTCTGCGACCCGTCCCTGATTCCCCTCGCCAACGACCCACGCGCCATTCACAGCGCCTTCTATGATGAGCGCGACTTCGGTGCTCGCGCGGGCCAAATTACGGCGGCCGTGCTCTACACGCAAGGCTTCGAAGACGCCAACGTGAAGGGCGC
>JBFJWV010000034.1:0-8705 GCA_041623515.1 Thermoplasmatota archaeon
AACTCGACCGGACTCGACGTGCCCACCAGCTAGAAGGCGAAGCCCTCGCGCATCGTCCACGCGGGCACACCTGCGGCCGGAAAGCGGCGCGGATCCGTATCGAGATGGACGTCACCGTCCACCGCGGCAGCCAGACGCTCACCAAGCGCCATCGAGCGCATCAACCCAAATCCGTTGTCGCCCGTCAAGACCCAAAGGTCGTCGTGGCCATGCACAGGCCCGCAAAGCGGCCGCGTGTCAGGAGTCCCCACGCACAGACCGGCCCAAGCTCGGCGGATGGTCGCGTCACCGCCGGCGCGGAGGCGGCGCACGACCCGTTCAGCAATGGATTGCTTGAAGCCAGAATCGCCGGCTTCATCGTACGCATCGGGCGCATGGGGTTCCAAGACCGTGCCGTTGCCGGCCATGAATGTGTCCTCTGATTCCGGGCGCATGTAGAATCCATGAACGCCATCGTGCACGATGGGCACGTCGTTCTCCGGGAGGCCGAGACTGGCAAGCTGGGTGCGGAAGTTGGCCGCCGGCAGGGTAATTCCGTTGGAATTCAGCAGTGGCACGGTCCACGCGCCCCCCGCGACAACGGTGGGCCCTTCCAGCACGGCACGGGTGTTTTCCTCGATGGCAACTCCTTCGGATTCCAGACGCCACCGCATGGCCGCAATCCATTCACCGGCCTCAATGCATCCATCCTCTTGGGCAACCAGCGCTTCTTCCCCCGGCTCGAAGTGGAGCATGGGAAATTCCCGCGCGGCTTGCCGATGGTCCAGTCGTTCAGGCTCTTCCGTGTGGCGTTCCAACCGGGCCTGCATGGCATCCAGCGCCGCGCATTTCTCACCCTTGGCAATGGTGATGGAATCCACCGGCCGCCAGGCCCCGCGGGCTTCCGGGACGGGACCCGCGGCCAAACTGATCAACTCTCCAATGCGGCCGCGAGTGGTTGCGATGAGTTGGTAATCGTCATCCATGGCGGTCATGGTGGAGCAGATGCCGGCGGCCTTGCCAGTCGCCTCGGCACCCAGTTGACTTTGCTCACGAAGCACGACGTCGTGGCCTTCCTCGGCCAATGCCAAGGCGGCGCTCATTCCCAAGGCGCCGCCTCCAATCACTTGCACGTCCACGCGTTGCGGCAGGGTTGCGGGGCTTTAGGCCAGCCGATGAGCGGTGCCTGCGGATGCCGAACGGCAACCATTCACCCGAGGCGCATTCGGAGCGACCTAAATGCGCATCCAACGGGCCATTTCGCGACCGAAGAGCCACAACGAGACGATGGCGACGCCGGCCATCGCAATCTCGAGCATTTCCATGCATCACCATGGCGCGGCGCGGTGCTTAGTCGCATTCTCAAGAGATAACAGGTTGAGGGGAGTCCTTCCCCTGGCAATCCGTGGCACGTGGCCGTTGAGACATTGTAACAACCCGTTGGTTTCCACTGGAGAATGGCCATCCATTTCGCCACCAGCCCTCCTGGGAGCAGGCGTCATGCTCTTATATGGGACCCATGTCGGCCGGCTTTGCAAGGCATCCAGGAGGAATCCTGGGGCCGGCATCGATCCTTTGTCCCTTCGAGGACAAGGGGGAGCTAACATGGCAAAGAAAAACGAAGAATTCGGCGACGACTTCCGTTTCTTGGTCCGTATCGCAAGCACGGACCTGGACGGTAAGAAGAACGTCGCACAAGGCCTGACGGGCCTCAAAGGCGTGAGTGACCGCCTGGCCCGCTTGATTGCTGCAGAAGCCAACCTCGACCAGCACGCCCGCCTCGGTGACATCACCGACGAGCAACTGGCCAAGCTCGGCGAAGTACTCGACTCCATCGAGGACTTCACGCCTGCCTGGATGCGCAACCGCCGCATGGACCCCGAGACCGGCGACGACGCGCACCTCATTGGTTCCGAAATCGACCTGCAACTGCGGGACGACCTGAACCGCCTCAAGAAGATCCGCTCCTGGCGCGGCATCCGCCACGAAGCCAACCTCCCCGTCCGCGGGCAACGCACCAAGGCCAACGGCCGCACCGGCATGACCGTCGGTGTCCAGAGGAAGAAGTAGGTGAACTGAATGGGTCAACCAAAATTCCCCCGTAAGAAGTACACCACGCCGAACCACCCCTGGCAAGGCGACCGCATCAAGGAAGAACACGAAATCGTTCGCAAGTTCGGCCTGAAGAACAAGCGGGAAATCTGGAAGGCGCAAACCCGCCTTCGTGAAATCCGCGGCCAGGCCCGTACCTTGGTCAGCCGCACGCGCAACCCCGACGACAAGCAAGCGGCCAAGGAAGCCGGCAACCTGCTGGCCCGCCTGTACCGCCAAGGCTACACCGGCGAAGGCGCCACCCTCAACGAAGTGCTCGGTCTCGACCTGGAGCGCATCTTGAACCGCCGCCTGCAAAGCCAAGTCTACCTCAAGGGCATGGCCCGCACCATGAAGCAGGCCCGCCAGTTCGTCAGCCACGGCGTGGTCACCATTGGCCCCCGCCGCGTGACGGTCCCCTCCTACGTGGTCACCCGCGAAGAAGAAGAGGCCATCACCTTCGACCCCACCGCCGCTGTCGCGGACGAAATGCACCCGGTGCGCCCCAAGGCCCCCGGCCAAGAAGTCGTCCCCGAACCCGCCGCGCCCGCCGAAGAACCGGCTGAAGAACCCGCCACCGCGGAAGCAACCCCCGAGGCCCCCGCCGAAGCCCCTGCTGGAGCTGCGGCCGAAGCGGCTCCTGAAGCCACGGAAGAACCCAAGGAGGCATCCGAATGAGCAAGAAGGGCATCGCCCACATCTTCGCGTCGTACAACAACGTCATCATCACGGTGACCGACCAAACCGGCGCTGAGACCATCACCAAGTGCTCTGGCGGCATGGCCGTCAAGGCCGACAAGGACCAAGGTGGCCCCCACGCCGCCATGACCGCAGCCCAGCGCGTTGCGGACGCTCTCAAGGAGAAGGGCTTCGAATCCGTCGACATCCGCGTGCGCGGCTACGGCGGCAACAAGTCCAAGAGCCCCGGCCCCGGCGCACAAGCCGCCATCCGCGGTCTTGCTCGCAATGGAATCATGGTTGGACGCATCGAAGATGTGACCCCAGTGCCCCACGACGGATGCCGGAAGAAGGGCGGCCGCCGCGGCCGCCGTGTCTGAGGTGTCTCACTTGGTCAAGCTCGAGCTCCTGGAGCTCACCGACACCAAGGGCAAGTTCGTTGTCGAGAACGTTCACCCGTACTTCGTCAACGCCCTGCGCCGCACCTTGCTCGCCGAAGTGCCCAAGCTGGCCATCGAGGACGTCACGTTCTACGACAACACCAGTGCGCTCTTCGATGAGACCATCGCGCACCGCCTTGGTTTGCTGCCCATCCCCACGGACCCCAGTGCCCTCAACCTGATCGGTCAAACCGATGACGAAGGCAACCCGTCCTACGTGGTCCGCTTCACGCTGACCAAGGAAGGGCCGTGCACCGTCTACTCCGGCGACCTGGAATGCGAGGACCCCAAGTTGAAGCTCAAGGACGAGAAAATTCCCATCGTGGAACTCCTCGCCGGACAACGCCTCATCTTGGAAGCCACGGCCATCCTCGGCCAAGGCACCACGCACGCCAAGTGGCAAGTTTGCTCCGGTGTTGGCTACAAGTACTACCCGACCGCCACCATTGACAACCGCAAGGTCAAGGAAGAGGACGCGCAAATGGTCGTCGCCAAGACGCCCAAAGGCGTCCTCGAAATGGACGGCAACAAGCTCGTGGTCGTCGATGAAGCCAACGTCAACTTGGCGGACAATGAATTTGCCCGCGCCACTCTCGGCGACGGCTTCAAGGTCAACTACGACGACCGCAAGTTCGTGTTCCGCTTTGAAACGGACGGCAGTCTGACCGCAGAAGACGCCCTTCTGAAGGCCGTTGAAATCCTGAAGGAACGCTTCACGGAATTCCGCGACCTGACCAAGGACCTGGAATAAACCAGCAAACCCCTTTTCCTTCTCTTCACAACCCTCAAGAAGAGGCGCCGAGTCGGCGGCTCTCGGCCTTCGGGCCACCCCGCACTCGCCCCATTCTTGAGACACCTCGCAAGGGTAGTCAAGTGGCCAACGACGATAGATTCAGGGTCTATTCCTTAGTGGTTCGCAGGTTCAAATCCTGCCCCTTGCACTTCATTTCCCGGCCCAAGCCGGGATTTCAGCCAGCGCCAACTACGCCATGTTGGCGTCCGAGGCATCCGGCTCAGGATCCTTGAAATCGATGTGGGTGTGCTTATGCAGGTAGGCCTGCAAAGCTTCCTCCACCATGAGTGAAATGGACTTCCCCTCCAGGATGCGCCCCATGTGGAGCCTCCTGTACAGAGGCGCTGGGATGCGGAATTTGACCTCCTTCTTGGCTCGAAGGTCGCTGCGAAGTCGGCTTGGTCGTTGCGCGTCCATGTTACTGAGCTTAACGTTGGCTCCACCCCTACTTAAAGCAAGGTTCCAGGGGGGCCCACCCGGTGCACCCCACACGGGACCGCACGAGCCGCCCCACAACAACAAGCTCGGGCGCCAGGCCCCGGAAGACCGCCGCCCCATCCACCAATTCGGTCCCGATGACCCTCCAAACGGACCGGCCGAGCGCCCCTTTTCCCTCCCTACTTAATCATTTGGCTCCCCGGTTATGTATCCTGAGGCGCGCCATCAGGGTTTGCTTGGGCACACAGCCCAGGAGGACAACAACATGATGGACCGCGACCGAATGATGGGAATCCAACGCCCCGATATGAACGAACTCAAAGAAGTCAAAGTGAAGATTCCTGTGAAGCAATTGCTTCGCCTTCACTACCTGAAGTTGACGGGCGGCCGCACCTTCAGCGACGTCGTCTCGGAAGCCCTGGGCGACTACTTCACGGAACAGGAAGAGGCGAAGGAGGCCGCAACGTGAGCGATGATTCGGACGACGAGCGTCGGGCGCGCAGGCCGCGCACCCGCCCCCACCATGAGTTCGGGTTCCACACGGGCCCCGAAACCGGCGAGATTCCCTGGTGGCTGCGCCCCTAGCTGGGCAAAGCCGCCATCACGCTCGCCATCACTGCCTTTTCCAATCCACGTGCCTCTTTGGCACTCAAGTTGAGGTGTGACCGCACCTCATTGAGAAGCAACCGTTCCCGGTCCGTGATGACCCGATCGCTGACCGCCTCCTCGACGGCTGCTCGATACATCTGCTCCCTCCGCCTGGCCTGGTACGCACCGCTCCCGTCGACCCCCGGGAACAACCTTTCGGCCAGGCGGTGGGCCATCCTTTGCAGCGGGAAGAGGCCCAAGCCAATGATCCCCGCCGCAGCCAGACCCAACACGTAGGAATTGATGCCGAGCGTATCAACCGCCCAGCCTTCCAGGGTCTCGCCGGCCCAAAAGAACACGAAAGCAAACGGCGATGCCACCGTGGCTGCGGAAACGAACCGGCGCGCTTGGCGCTCGATGCCAAACACCTTGCAACGCAGCAACGCGTAGGCGCCCAGGAACACGAGCGCCGCGAGCCATACACTCTCCACGGCGTGCTTGAAGAACCGGAACGCGACATCGCTGAAGTTCCAGCCAATGAATTGCAACCCCACTCCGCTGAGGATCCCCAAACCGACGACGGCGCCTACCGTCTTGGCGAGCCCCACGCCTTGGCGCCAAAAGACCGCCGTCGTGGCCACGGCCAAGCCCAAGGCAACGCCGTAGCCAAGCAGGGCCAACCAAGCGGCCAACGGGAACACGTTGTCGAAAATGTACGGCATGGCGCCGGTGACTTGCATGGCCGGGTGGACCACGGCACCGGCGACGAAGCCAATGCTCAGCAGGCCGACGCTCGTGCGGCTTTGGCCATCCGGCATCGCCCCGCGCTCGGACGCCAGCATTAGCCCCACGGCAGCGTACGCCACGTAGCTGAGCGTGCCTGCAGCGTGCAACAACGAATGTCCAGCGATCTCCATGCGGTGATCCATGCCGTACCATACCAGCACCGCGACGCCGAGGATTGCAGCAACCCCGAGGGGCCACACGGATTGACCACGCGCCTTGATGCGCACCGAAAAAGCGCGCCGGAAGAGGTACGCAAACCCAAACGCAGCGAAAGGCACGGCCAGGAAAAAGTACTGGAAGTAGGCAGCCCAAACATCCGTCCCGGTCGGACTCGTGGAGAGCGCCGCGAAGAAGTAGGCACCCCCCCGCATGAGCAAGAAGAACGCAAAGGCGCGGTGGACCCAATCGCGCGGCCGAAAGTACACCACCGCGAGACCCAGCGCAATCGTGAGCAATCCGATGAGGAGCGTGCTGATTCGGTATTCAACTATCACGAGCGCGGGCACCAACCAGGGTCTTTACTGGGCGGCAGGCGTTTATAATGCCTACGACCGATAAGAAACTGGTTGGCATGGCGGAGACAATTCTCATTGAACCAGAACAGCAACACCCCGGAACCAAGCCGAATGGCACGCTGGATGCCGAGGCGCAAGCAGGCATCGAGGCCTGGTACGCAATCGGCAACAAAGGATTCTACTCACTGCGAGGCCCCGTTGAAGAACGCGCCCTCGCACGCGGCGTGGGCGACTGTTGGGGCGCCGGAGCCCCCTGCATCCACACGGAAGAAACCCTCCGTCCGGCAGCGGTCATGCGGGGTGTCTCGAGGGCCGCCATGACGGTGACCATGTGGGTGACGCGCCTGTTCCTTTTCTTCGCATTCCTGATTGGAACCATCCTCGGAACCCTTGTGACGTTCCGGCTGGTGCGACCGGAGCTGATTTTGCGCGCCGACGGGCCGGGCTTCATGTGGAAGAAGATCACGCTGCGGCGCCGGCCGGCCGCGACGCCCAATTAACTGGTCCGTCCGCGCAGCATCCGGCGCCGGATGTAGCCCATGGTGATGGCGAGCACCAAAGCGGTTAGCAAGGCGAACGCGTAATGGGTGAATTCGCCCACATCCCGTGGCATCACGAACAACCACGCAGCCACCAGGGCAATGAGCAGCGCCGCCATGGTTTGCACTTCCAACACGAAGAAGCCCACGGCGACAATGAGCAGCACAAAATTCGTTGATTGGCGCGCTTCTCCCGTGACGCCCATGTGAAGAATGGAATTCGCCGTGGCGATGCTCAGAACCGCCATCAGCAAGACTTGGTCGCTGATGATGTTCTTGTGGGCCAGCAGGATGCTCACGGCAATGGCCAACACCGACAATGCGGCCGTGGCCACCATGACATCCCGCACGGTTCCCTCCAGTAAGAAAAAGTGCGCAGCGGTGAATCCGGCATACACGGCCAACGCCACGTGGGCAATGGGGCGCGCCGTCAATCCAGCGTCCGCCGCAATCAATTCCTCCAAACTGGGAGAGGCACGCCGCAGGAACACCTTGGAGGAGCCGCGGGCGGGGTGAAAAAGACCGGCCATGGGCTGCGGCGGCACTGGCCGGCACCCGGCAGGCCCCCGCTCGGCATCAAATAACGGATAAGTGCCGGCAACCATCGCAACTCGTGACGGACCGTCTCGCCATCATGGCAGCAGGCCTCGGTTCCAGGATGGACCCCCTGACCCGGACGCGGCCCAAAGTGATGCTTCCCGTGGCGGGCAAGCCCATGCTGGAGCACTTGGTGAACAATGCGGTCGCCGCAGGCTTCCGTGACATCACGCTGCTCGTGCATGCGTTCCAGGACCAAGTGCGCGAGCACTTTGCAGACCATGCGGCCGACATCCACTTCGTCGAGCAAGGCGAGCCGCAGGGCACGGGCCACGCCGTCGCTTGCCTTCATGACGCCATGGACGGGCCGTTTGCATTGGCCAGTGGCGACAGTTACCTGGCAACGTCGGACCTGCAGAAACTCCGCGGCGCAAGCCATGCCAGCGTTGGGGCATTCCACGTCGATGATGCACGCCCGTACGGCCTCTTGGACGTGGAAGGGG
The DNA here is from genome assembly GCA_041623515.1 of Thermoplasmatota archaeon. Classification (GTDB taxonomy): domain Archaea; phylum Thermoplasmatota; class E2; order JACPAO01; family JAHFTW01; genus JBFJWV01. The sequence goes on from JBFJWV010000034.1 coordinate 7,888, forward strand.
ACCTGCTGGTCGGCGTACAAGAGAAGCCCAAGGATGCCACGCCCGGCCCCATCAATACGGGCACCTACTTCGTCGATGATGCCCTGGGCGCGGCGTGCCATGATCTGAAACCCAGCCCCCGCGGCGAACTGGAGTTCACCGACGCCTTAGCGGCCCACGGCGACGTGCGCGTGCTGCCATTGGAAACTTGGATTGAGGCGGGTCGCCCATGGGACTTGCTGGATATGCAGGCGGCCATCATGGAAGGAATGGCGCCGCAAATTGATGGCGAAGTCTCGAACCAAGCCGAGCTCATCGGACCCGTTCACGTGGCCGCCGGCGCCGAGGTCCTCGGGGCAACACGCATTGAAGGGCCCGTTTGGATTGGCCCCGGCGCCAAAGTGGGGCCGCACAGCTACATCCGGGGCAGCACGGCGATCGGTGCCCATTGCCATGTCGGGGCCTCCGTGGAAATCAAGAACAGCATCATCATGGACAACTCGAACGTTCCTCATCTGAGCTACGTGGGCGATTCGGTCATCGGCCAGCACTGCAACTTGGGTGCCGGCAGCACCACGGCCAACCTGAAAGTCAACGACCAACCCGTTGGCGTCAAGTGGCAGGGAGAAACGTGGATTGACACAGGGCGCCGCAAGCTGGGCATCATCGCCGGCGACCATGTCAAGACCGGCATCAATTGCAGCTTCAACCCAGGAACCGTGTTTGGGGCCAACTGCATGACGCCCGCGGGCACCGTGTGGAGCGGCTGGGTGGAACCCGATGCAGACGGGATGGCCAAAATGGCGCCCCGCCCCTAAGCCAGATTCTGCTGCCACCGG
>JBFJWV010000035.1:0-8609 GCA_041623515.1 Thermoplasmatota archaeon
CGTTGCCATGGCCGGCGGTCCAGAATGAAGTCGGCGACGTGGGGGGCCCATCCACTTGAGGCATCCGCGGGCTTGCTGAGGATGACGGGTTGCGTTCCGATGGCCGCCGTGACGTGTTTGCCAAACGCCATGGTTGACAAGTGACTTTGCAACCACGCCAGCGGCGTTCGGTGAGGCACCTGCACGCGGATTTGCAACCGGCCGTCGACAACCTCCACAGGGCCCAAGGCATCGGGGTGGCCGTCCCATTTGGCGCGGAAGCCACTCGCGTTGGGTTCCTTGTCGGCTGGCGGGCCGGTGTGAATTCGTTCGGCTGGCAGCGACACATCGCGCACCATCCACTGCATGCCCACGCTGGAATCATCATCCCACGCGTCGACGCGGTGCCTCCGGACGGGGAATCCGGCTCGTTCCAGTTCGGCGGCCACGGTGCGGGCGGCTTTTTGAAACTGCGGGAAGACAATGTCGAGCCGGTCAGTCGCCGGCCGGGTCACCAGCGACAACCACACCGCTTGCTGGTTGGCCATGGCCGCATTCAGACGGTCCGCACTTTCTGCGCTTTGAGGAGGTGGGTGGAAGAACTCCCGCGTCGGGGCGGCCTTGTAGGCAATTGCCGCTTCGTGCGCGCGGGCGATGATGTCCGATTGGACCGCGGCGGCGCAATTGCGGGCCGGGTCCACGGGGTCGGCCACAATGATGGGGCTCACGTCATCCTGCACTTCGTCCCGTTCCGCTTCCAGGTGCGCCGGTTGGCATGCCGCGCGGAACCACGCCAATACGCCATCGAATCCACCGAGGCGCGCCACGAGCACTTCAAGCAGATATCCGCTGAAGCCCCCCTGGCTGGTTTCCGCGCCGTAGATGCCGACACCCTTGGCCCATTGTTTGAGAAGCCGAACATCGGCGCGGTCCGCATCGTCGAGGTGCTCGCGGACCCAAGCCGTGTGAAAGGGCGTGCGATCCACCGCACTCATGCGCGAGGCAGCCGCCTCCACGGCGTAGGCAGGGACCAAATCCACTTGGGCCCCTTCGAATGTACCCATCACGTACGGGTGCTGGGCGTACTTCTTGCGGGCATTGATGAGAACGCGCTCACCCACCGCTTCCGCTGCGGTTTTCAGAAGATCCTCCGGCGTGTCCGGAGGCATGAGGATGAAGCAATCCAAATCCGCGCTGCCCGCCAGCCAGGTGCCCTTGGCAACCGACCCTTGGACCGTCGGTTCCCCGGGCAATCCAATGTCGCGCAGAGCCTTGGTGCATGCCGCCAGCAGATGCTCAACGCGCTGGTCCATGGCGCGCTGCTCGTCGGCGGTGGGCACCAAGCCTTCCAGGATGGTTTCGTGAAGTTTCAACTGGGCTCACCCAGGGAAAGACGGGCCTGCACGCCCCGAGTGGCCGGCGCGGGGTTGGCCAGCGCATCGCTTTCGGCGGCATCCAAGGCAACGTGGCGAACCATGGCACGGACGGTGGAATCGCTGATGGCGCCAGTCCGCGCTTGCAGCAGCGGATCTCCACGCGGCACGGCCAACGGGTGGGGGCCATCCTCGCGCAACAAGTGGCGCAGCATGCGGCGATCCTCGTCGCTTGCGGTGACCTGCTCAACTCCTTGGCCCGGCTCCGGGAAGCCAGCGGCTTGCAACTCGGCCAGGAACACGGGGCGCGCCAAGAGGTGCTCGAGGCATGCGACCACGGCCGTGGCCCGGTCGGGTGCTGGAATGTGCAGCGCACTGACGGCGCTTCCGGCGCGTTCCCAGAGCGTCCGGTGGCGACCCCGCTCGGCCAGTTGGTAGTGCTTGCTGGGTGGCCGTTCCACTTCCCGCAGAATGCCCTCGTCCGTCAGGGCGGCGAGATAGCCGGCGATGCTGAGGCGGTGCACGGGGGCACCACCGACCGTGGACAAGGCGCGGGCGACGCCGCTGATGCTGTCGCTGCCGGCACCGCGCAGGTGGGCGATGATGGCGTCGCGCATCTGGGACACGGGGTTGGTGACCGACTTGGTCACAAAAGGGCTACCGGCTTGGCGCGGCGGCACGGATTTTTGCCCATGCAGCCCGGAACCAGCGCCGGAAGCGGCGGTCTCCTGCCTCCAATCCGTCGAAGGTGTCCCGCCAGAGTTCATCGGTGATGACGGCGCCCAAGAGACCAATCAGGAGCCCCCCGGGGATGTCCGTGAGCCAGTGGATGCCCAGGTACAGGATGCTGAAGACGAAGATGGCAAAATTGCCCAGGAGGAACCACAGGTAGCCCCTGTGTTCCCAGTCACGCAACGTGTACCCGCGGCGGCGCATCACCCACCAGGTCAGCAGGATTTGACCGAAGGGAATGGCCATGTGCAAACTGGGCCAGGCGTTGTCCAGAGGATCGGCCGCCACGAAGAAGGCAAAGAAGCCCGGGCTGGAATGGTACAGCAACGCATCCATTCCAGGAATGAAGTCGCTGGTGATTTGCACGTTGAAGAAAATGTAGAATGGGATGGCCAAGACGTAGATGACGAACAGATTCATCACGGCCAGCGATGCCAATTCCCGGTCGTCCCGGTACCCCCACAACAGGAGGGTGAAGAAATTGATGAACGCATACATCCAGAGATAATGGATGTTCAACACGGTGGTGAGCCACTGTGCCTTGAAGGTGGACTGGATGGCGTAGGTGAGATCGCCTTCAATGGAGTGAATCAACCACGTGAAGTCCCCGAAAACGCCGCGAATGGGGTCATTGATGCGGTCGATGGTCCCCTTCCCGAACAGCACCAGCAAGAACAAGGCGATTTGCCATCGGTACTGAAGGCCGACGCGAATGAAATTGTGCAGGAAGCCACCGCCCCAGGTCCGCGTAAACAGCCACAAACCCGGAGGCGTCGCGGCGGCATTGGTCAGGAAAATGATGGTTCCCAGGGGGACGGCCACGATGGCTCGACCCACCCATGGATGATATAAAGTGCGACACCAGTAGATAAGGGGCTTAAATAGTCCTTTTATTGGACCCATCCGAGCTTAAATATGGTAGGTCGGTAGGCCATCCCGCGGGAGAGACCAGATTATGGCCGTCATCCACATCCAAAACGTCGTCGCCAGCACCTCCATTGGAGAAGAGCTGGACCTGAATGCCATCAGCGCCACCTTCAGCAACGCTGAGTACGAGCCCGAGCAGTTCCCCGGCCTCGTGTTCCGTGTCGCTGAACCGAAGACCGCCGCCCTGATTTTCCGCAGCGGAAAGGTCGTCTGCACCGGTGCCAAGAGCATCGACGAGGTCCACGTGGCCGTCGGCATTGTCTGCGACCGCCTGCGCGCCGCTGGGTTCGAAACCATTGACGAACCCGATATCACCATCCAAAACATCGTCGCGACCGCCGACTTGGGCGCTGAATTGAACCTCAACGCCATCGCCATCGGTCTCGGCCTCGAAAACGTGGAATACGAGCCGGAACAGTTCCCCGGTCTCGTGTACCGCCTCACCGACCCCAAGGTCGTCGTGCTCATCTTCGGCTCCGGCAAACTCGTTTGCACCGGCGCCCGCAAGAAGACCGACGCCGAAGACGCCGTCGACAAGATCACCGCCGAGCTCTCCTCGCTCGGTCTGTTGTTTTAGACGGCGCTCCGGTTCGGCAACACGCCTTAACAAGCGGTAGCTCCCTCCACCAAAGGTGCGTGCGGTGGCCACCCTCCTGGTTCTCCTTCTTGCCAGCGGAAGCGCCAATGGGCTTTGGAATCAATGGGGCGGCGACGGCGGCGCGAGTGGACAAGGGCTTGGAAGTTCTGCACCCCTGGATGTTGTCGAGCACCTGGCATTGGGCAGCCCCCTTGGGTTCGGGCAGAGCACGGAGCCGGCCCAAATCGTCGCGACGGGGCCCGATTCCCTTGCCGCAGCTTTTGCAGATAACGACCCCCGCATCCTGCGCATTTTCCCGGGCAACGGAACAACCAGCGCGTGGGTACATCCTGACGCAAACGGGGGCATCGACCTTTTCGGATACGACGCTGCCAGCGACGGCCTGCTCATCAGCTACCTGGCCAACACGAACACCATCCAAGAGTCGCTTGCGGCCCACATCATCGAATTGCGCTCGGCCACCGATTACACCCTCATCTGGAAAGCGCCGGTTGCATTAACGCAAGGTGGCATCACCACATACACAGCCAGTAGTGCACTTCTGCCGGAACAGCGGATGGCCATCATCGCCATTGGAGCAGCCTACACGGGCATTTCGGAATTGCGTGCGCTTGATTTGGACAGCGGAGAGCAACTGTGGCGCGAATCCATCCCGGTCCCGGTTCCGTTTGACTCCCCACCGGAATTCGCCGGCTCCTCGGTCCCGATTCGCATCACGGCCAGCGCAGCTGGAATCTCTGTGAACACCATTCGCCACCCACAAGGACCGCCGGGCTTGGAAGACGACTGGGCCGGCTTGCACCGGTATTCTCTGGACGGAACCCATCAGGGAGTCATCGATCCATTCTCTCCTCTGGTGGGCTCGGAACCAGAGGATCTTGGGTTCGGGTTGGCCGGAGCGTCCGTGGCGGCATCTGGCACCGACGAACAGCACGTGTTTGCAACGGGCAACCTCGTCTTCTTCATGCACCCAGAAACAGGGCGCGGGCAAACGCGCGACCTTGGAAGCGCCGTCTTGACTGGAAGCGATTGCATCTTCTGGCATGCACCGGTTTGGACGAAGGACCAGGCCATTGTGTTCGGCAGCAATTCCGCCGCCGTTTTTTCCGCAAGCAACACATGGGAGTGGACCCCGTGGACCGTGGCCGGTGGGTCCACCATTGAATCCGCGTGGACGACGCTCGACGGCGACATTTTCCTGATTGTATCGCCTGACCCCGAGGATGGACGCGCCCACTCCATCATGCGCGTTGATTCGGGGCTCCGCGTACTCCAACAAATGCCATTGACTGGCCAAACCACCTTCGAATGCACCAAGCGCGTCGTCCCCATGCCGGACATTGGCATGGTCGTCGTGGCCGGCCGCGACGGACAACTAACCTTCCTGAGCGAGAACCCCACATCCCCGCGACCCAGCGTCCAACTCTCCAAGGCCTACCCCCAGCCCGGCGAAAACGTGACCATTTCCATTGCAGCGCCAAAAGGCACCCAACTCAGCGTCGGGCTGGGCGATGGCACCATCCTCAGCGGCGAAGCGCCACTGCGCATCGAGCACCGCTACGCCGAAGCACGTGCGTACCGCATCTACGCCACCGCCATTCACCGTGAAACCACATCAACCGGATACTTGGAAATCCACGTTGGTGGGTCGGCACCACTCGAATTGAGTTGGATCCAGCAACGATTTGCCCCCGGCAATCAGGACATGACCTGGGGCGTCATCGGCATCATTCTCGTCCTCATCGGCGCCGGTGCCACATGGGCGTCCAGTCGCCTGGGTCGCCGCCGCATCGCAACGGGACTGCGCGATTTGGCCACCATTCGTCGCCATGCCACCACAGAACCCCTGGCGGCCCTGGGAATGCTGCAAAATTGGCACCATTCGCAAGAAGACCGCCTGCTGCGTGGACGGCTCACGGAAGATCAGTTCCGCGTTCTGGAAAACCGGGGAGCCCGCGTGGTGCGCGGCATCAGCCGGAACCTCATGGACCCCATGAATCTCAGCCCAAGCTTCGCTCGGAAGCTGGACGCCGCCATGGTGGATGGCTTCGTCGACCCGGCCGAAGTGGACGGCTTGCGCCGCGCAGCGAAAAAGGAAAAGCTGGCAAATGCGCACAGGGCGACCCTATTCCACGTGTTTGACGCGTGGAGCAACGGGCGGCCGCTGCGCTAGACGTGGGGCGTGCTTTCCACGCCGAAGGCGACCTTCAAATCGGCCCGGTATTCCACGACCTTGCCCTGTTGCGTCTTGACGCTCAGGTTGCTGATGTGCGCGCCGTTGATGCCGCGCGTGCTCTGGGACGCGTCCTCAATGGCGTGCTGAATGGCGTCTTCGAAGCTCTTCGTGCTGCTCGCTACCAATTCCACGACCTTCGCGGTGCGATGGGCGTGTACAGATGGCGATTCATCTTGCTCTTGCATCTTCATGGGTTTCACCCAGACGCAATGGACCGCCGATGCTACTTGGGCATTGGGCCACCGGGTTCTGGGGCCCATGTGCGGCGGCCAAGTTGCACCAGGGACAATTGCGAAGCCATCTCGGGCCGACGCATCACCCGGTAGCCCCATCACCCCCCAATCCATGAGCAACGTGTGAGCGCTCGCCGCATCACCGTCATCGACTGGGTTATGCTCCTGCTTGCCATCGTGTCCATTGGACTGCTGGCGTACGAAACCTGGGGCTCTCCCACGCCCGAAGAGTCCCGCCAAATCATCCTGGCGGACTACATCATCGTCGGCATCTTCGCCATTGAATTCGCCATTCGGTGGGCGCAAGATGACAAGCCCAAAACGTTCCTCTGGCGCAACTGGTACGATTTGCTGGGTATGATTCCGGTGGCCCACCCGGCCGTGCGCGGCTTCCGTTTGTTCCGGATTGTTCGCATCGCCGTGTTGCTGAGCCGTTTTGCTCGCGCCGCCGATCGGGCCCTTGGCCAGGAGTTCGTTTTCCGGTTCGTTGGAAAATTCAAGACGACCATTGTGGACGCCATCAGTGGCGCCGTCACGCTGCGCGTGCTGGATGAAACGGAACAGGTGCTGCTTGCGGGTCGCTACGCCCAGAACCTCGCGGACGCCATCGAGCGCCGGGGTGACGAAATCCTCGAAATCGCCGTCGAAAAGGTGGCCGATGACCCCGCAGTGGGCGCCATTCGGCACGTCCCGTTCTTCGAGGAAATGGTGGGTGTGAGCAGCCGCGTGACGCAACGCATCATGGTTGACCTGCTGCGCGATGAACGCATGTCCGCCTTGATTCGCGACATCATCAAGCAGAACATCGACCAAATCAAGGCCGATGTGGCCGCCAAGGAAGCGCAACGGGAAGCAGCCGCTGCGGCCATCTCCCGCTGAACCCGCACGGCAACGCACGCTCCGCCAAAGTGGGGAAGGGGGGACTTGAACCCCCGATCTTCGGATTATGAGTCCGACGCCTTAACCAACTAGGCCACTTCCCCTTGGGAAATGGCGGAGGTGCGGAGCGAAGTGGAGTGGGAGGGATTTGAACCCCCGGCCTCGTCCATGCCAAGGACGCGATCTTCCAACTGATCTACCACCCCAACTGGGTTGGGTTGCTCCTCCTGGAGGAGGCGCAAAGCGGCCGACTCGGGTCCCGTATATGAGGACTACGGGTTCGGCCTATTCCTCTTCGTCCAACGAGGCGGCCGGTTCCTGCACGGTTGGACGCCATTTGATGCCGTAGTGGATGACTCCAGAATCCCCGTCACTGCCGATGCGGCGGAACGCCGCCTCCAGAAGCAATCCCTCCTGCAGTTCCACGTGTTCCGCATCCACAATTTGCCCCACAATGCGGGGCCCCTCGTCGGTTTCGAGAAGTGCAATGATGTAGGGAGTTTGCAATTCGTAGCCCGCAGCGGGCTTGTGGACCCGCGTCCACTCCAACAACCGTGCGCGGCCCGACAAGTTGGCGCGGCTGATGTGTCCAATGCTTTCGCGCCTGCAGGTCGGACAGATGGAACGGGGCGGGAAGTGGTGGTCTTTGCAGATTCCACACACGGAGGCTTCCAAATTGTAGCGCTGGGGAATTTCACGCCAATACCGCGGGACGCTCATTGCACGGCCTCCAGCACATGGACGACCGCGGTCGCCCCCGTGCCTCCCGCGTCGTGGGCCACGCCGATGCGTGCGCCTTCGACTTGACGGTCGCCGGCGTCGCCGCGCAATTGCCATGCGAGTTCACAAATCTGAGCGATTCCCGTGGCGCCGGCCGGGTGGCCGCGTGCCTTGAGACCGCCACTGGGGTTCACCACCACGTCGCCGCCATAGGTGGTTCGGCCGGAGGCCGTAGCTGGACCTCCGTCGCCTTTCTTGACGAAGCCCAAGTCTTCAATGGCGAGAATCTCCGTGATGGTGGTCACGTCGAAGACTTCCGCCACTTGGACGTCCGCCACGCTGATGCCCGCCTCGGCGTATGCGCGGCGTGCGGCGGCCTCCGTGGCTTGCCATGTGGTCAGCGCGGGCCGGTCGGCGACGCGCAGCACATCGGACGCTTGGCCTGCGCCAGCCACCCGAACCGCCCGTTCGTGGCCGGCGGCGTACTTGTCGCTGGCGAGAATGACGCATGCGGCCCCGTCGCTTTGCGGTGCGCAATCGAAAACACCCAACGGTTCTGCCACGGCCGGGGCATTGAGCACGGTTTCCTCGTCGATTTCGCGGCGGAACTGAGCGAGGTCATTGTTGACGCCGTGCCGGTGATTCTTGACGGCCACGGCGGCCAGTTGTTCCCGAGTGGTGCCAAACTTGGACATGTGCCGCTTGGCCGTCAAGGCGTGCAATGCCGTTTCGGTGGCGCCAAAGAAATGCTCCCATTCCTGGTCGATGCCGCTGCTGGCGATGGCGGCTTGGTCGGCTTCGGAGACATCCGTCATCTTCTCGATGCCCCCCACGACCACCAGGTCGGCGGACCCGCTTCGGATGGCTTGCACCGCCTGGCGCATGGCAACGCCGCCGGACGCGGCTGCCGCCTCCACGCGGGTGGCAGGCAC
>JBFJWV010000036.1:0-8436 GCA_041623515.1 Thermoplasmatota archaeon
ACACGAAGCCCACCGGGTCCGACGGCTGCACGGGCGGCGCCGCTGGATCTTGCGGGCTGGGGTGTGTCCACAGCCGGTAGTCCCCGGGCTCCAGGTTGTCGAACGAAAACGACGTCGTACCCGAGTGGCCGTGAAGTTTCCCTTGGTAAACGAGTCGCCCGAGCCCATCGTCTTCCATCCGGAGCAGGCGAGTGTCAAATTCGTAGTGGGTCAGTATGTCGCCCGAAGCGGAAAGGGGTGTCAGGGTCACATCCATTCCGAGGGGGCGCTCGTCCAGACTGGCGTCCACGCTGCCGGGCTCCGCAGGATTCGGCGTGACGTCGAAGAACAGTTGGCATTGGCCCCGCTGGGATTCGCCACCAAACCCGGTCACAAGCAACCGCATGGACCCGGCGCCATCCGGATGCAAGATGGCCTGCCCGTAAGGGTCCACGGCCGTCGCGGCAAGAACCATGCCGGTCGATAGCTCGGCCGCCGCGTCAAACACGATGTACGCCACCTCCGGGAATGTGTTGTCCCGGATTGCCACGCGAATGGCTGCGTGCTCCTGGAACTGGGGATTGCCCGCAGGGGAGAGGCTCGTCGGGTCAAGCACCACGTTGATGCTGTCCGGTCCGCAGGTGGGTGGGCGTGGCACGCCGGGAAGCAACACCGGCTGGTCACTGTCACCGCTCGGCTGCCATTGGCCACCGTTGAGGTGCGTGGCGCCGCGGCCTTCGCGCAAGTGGGGTGCATCCGTGAACACGGCTTCGGCCAGCCACGGTTCCGACCGCAGAAGGCTGCCCCCGCTCCAAGGGGCCTGCCAAGAAGAAAACCGGAGAGTTCCGTCCAAATCCCGGCCTTCCACCAAGGCCCAGCCGGGGGTTCCCGAAACACCCATGGCTCCGTCGGCTCGGGTGGCGAAATTGTTGCCCTCAGTGGTTTGGCCCGCGCGGAAGCGTGCCTGGGAAAACCCGGGCATGTCGTGCTCTTTGGCCGGCTCCACGGCAACGGTGTGCCGAACATCTTGGCCTCCCACATTGGCGGTGAAAACCAACTCGCCCGGCGCCGGAGGGCTGAACGCGAACGTGTGGAATCCCTCGTGCTCGTGGATTTGATCCGTGGCGAAGAGCGCATGGCCGTCCAAGCTCACGGTGAGTTTGACGTTGACGTGCCCCTCGAGTCCACCGGTGCCATCGGCCATTTCATACGCCATGAAGACCGGAGCGTGGGCGGTGCCTTCCTCGGGGCCAAGCCAATGAAGAGTCTGTGCCGAGCCGGCCGGCACGAGAAGGAGAACAACAAGCAACGACCAACCACGCATGATCACGCATGGCCACGGTCGGGGCAAAAGCGTTGCCGCCAAGTCATGAAATCAATCGGCCCGTTGGGCGTCGTCCGGCCGCGGACGTCGATGGGCAAACACGGAGTCCACCTGCAAGTAGTCGGCGCCGCCCAATCGCGCCAACACATGGGCTTCGTGGGGTTGGAAATTGCCGCGGTCGTCCAGGAACCGATCCTCGCAATGGAAATGAATCACCTCTCCGACAATCATGGTCGTCCGGGACCCACGTCCGTAACGGTGGGTTTCCACCAACTTGCACTCCATATGGAGTGGGCTGGCTTTGATGCGGGGCGGTCGGACATGCAGGGAGGGAATCGTTTCCAAGCCCAGTTCGTCCAGCTCCGACACATCGTCTGGGAATTCGGCGCTGCTTCCCACCATGGGCTCGATGAGGTCATGGGTGACGGCATTGACCACGAATTCCTCGGTTTCCTGGATGTTGCGCAAGGTGTCCTTGGGGGTGCCGTCGCTCCGGTCCGCGAGAGCCAGCATCACCATGGGGGGATCGGCGCAGACCGCTTGGTACCAGGAAAATGGCGCTGCGTTGGACAGTCCGTCGGTTCCCATGGTGGTGACCCACGCAATGGGTCGCGGGGCGACGGCGCTGGTTAGGAAGTGGTAATTGCGGCTTGCACTCCATTCGGCGGGATTGGCATCCACGACGCGCCATGGCCTTCGCCGGATGAATGATTTGGGACGCAGGGCTTTTTTCTATGACATGGGTCCGGCAACGGTAGGTGACTTGGTTGGCGACGTTTCGAAAGACCACATTGGGCAAGCTGTTTTGGGATGCTGTTGAACGTGCTCCGCACGCCACGGCGCAGACCTGGTACGAAGATGGTGAATGGCACAGCCGCAACTATGCGGAATACGGCGACGCCGTTCGCCAAGTAGCCAATGGCATCCTGGCCCAAGGGTTGCGCAAGGGCGACCGGGTGGCGTTGTGGAGCGGCAACAGTCCCCAATGGGCAGAAGTGGATTTTGCCAACCAAACCGCTGGCACGGTCAGCGTTCCAATCTACGACACGCTCACCGGCAAGCAAGGCGCCTACATTTTGAACAACAGTGGCGCGAAGATTTTGTTCGTGCAGGACAAGGAAATTCTCGACCGTCTCTGGCCTGAACAAGGCTCTCTGAAATCGGTCAAAGTCATTGTCATGATTCATGGCACCAGCCGGCGCAAGGGCGTCGTGAGCTGGAAGCAATTCCTGGCGGACGGCAACGCGTACGCCAGCAAGAATCCCGGGAAATTGGAGGAGCGCCGCAAGTCCATCACGCCCGACGACTTGGCCAGCTTCGTTTACACGAGCGGTACCACCGGCGACCCCAAAGGCGTCATGCTCAGCCAGAACAACTTCGCGAGCAACGCGCAACTGGCGCAAACCGTCGTGGACATCGGTCCCGAGGACAAGTTCCTGTCATTCCTCCCGCTCAGTCACGTGTTTGAGCGCACCGGGGGTCACTTTACTGCATACCATGCCAACGCGGAGGTCGTTTACGCGCGCAGCATTGACACGCTCACAGAGGACATGAAAATCCACAAGCCCACCATCATGATGAGTGTCCCTCGCCTGTACGAAAAAATCTACGGGCGCATCACCGGCGGAGTGGCGGAGGCGAGCTTCGTCAAGCGCGCCATTTTCAACTGGGCCATCGCCCAGGGCCGCGCCGCCAATGTGTACCGGCAACGCAACGAACCGTTGCCCAAGAGCTTGCAAAAGAAAGTCGCTCGTGCGGACAAGCTGGTCTTTGGAAAGCTCAAGGACGCGGTTGGCGGCCGGCTCCGGTACTTTGTTTCCGGAGGCGCCGCGCTCAGCCAAGACATTGAGGAATTCTTCTGGGCCGCCGGCATCCAGATCTTGCAAGGGTACGGCTTGACGGAAACCAGCCCCGTGACCAATGTCAACCGCCCGGACAAGCTGCGCTTCGGCAGCGTGGGTGTGGCGGTTCCGGACACGGAAATCAAGATTGACACCAGCGAATGGACCAGTGCCCGCACTGATGTGGTCGAAGGCGAGATTTGCATCAAGGGCCCGCAGGTCATGCAGGGCTATTACAAGAACAAGAAAGCCACCGATGAGGTGTTCGACAAGGACGGTTTCTTCCATACCGGCGACGTGGGCTTCGTGGACGAAGACGGATTCCTGTTCATCACGGACAGGAAGAAGGAAATCATCGTCATGAGCAACGGCAAGAATGTCGCACCCCAGCCCATCGAAGGCATGCTCAAGCTGCAACCGCACATTGAGCAAGCGTGCATGATTGGGGACAAGCGCAAGTACATGTCGTGCCTGATTCAGCCCGATTTCGAAGCATTGGAGAAGTTTGCACAGGCCAACGGCATTGGTCACACCGGTGCCCAACTGGTGGCGGATCAACGCGTCGTGAGCCTGTTCGAAAAAGAGGTGGAAGCGGTCAATGCCCAACTGCCGCGGTACGAACAGATCAAGAAATTCTGGATCATCCCCGAACCGTGGGGCGTTGAGACCGGCGAATTGACGCCGACGCTGAAGCTGAAGCGCCGGGTCATCAGCGACAAGTTCCAGAAGGTCATCGAGAGCTTGTACCCCGGCGGCACCGCGTAAGGGCGCGCCGAGCAACGGCAAATCTTCGGCCACCGGAGATTATTCAAGGCGGTGGCCGGCTGGCGCCTGGATGCGAGCGCTTGTAACGGCCATGGTGGTCCTTGCTTCTCTGGCCGGATGCCTGAACGAAGTCGAAGAACCGACCGGAGGGGAAGATTCCGGTCCGGCCGACGAGCCCGATGCAGGCGGCGTCGCTTTCACGCATTCCGCATCCGGGGCCGCAACCGATCCCCTTGCCCTGCGTGGCGCGGCGTACCCGACGGGCTTCGATGCCGTGGAGCCGACGATTGGAATCATGTCCGATGGGGCCATGTTCATGACCGCGTTCCGGGGCGTGCCCACGCCCTTCGGCGAAATTGACTTGGATCCAACCGTGATTGTCTCCCGTGACCAGGGCGTCACCTGGACGGACACGGGGCCGTCCCTGCCCACTGGCAACTACCTCTACAACACATTCGACCCCCTGGTGGTTGTTGACAAAGACACGGACCGGGTGTTCATCAACGACATCATGCCCGTCAGCTGCACCGTGCTGTCATGGAGCGACGACGGCGGCACCTCATGGCTGACCAACCCCGACGCCTGCGGCAACCGGCAGGTCAACGACCACCAAACCCTCGGTGCTTCCATTCCCCGCCTGTTGACGACCGTCGGCTACGACAAGGTGCTGCATTTGTGTTTCAACAACGTGGGCTACGTGGGTTGCACCGCCAGTTTGGATGGCGGCTTGACCTGGCGTCCTCAGGTACCGGTCTACTTGGAAGATGAAAACGCGTCCAACCTTTGCAGTGGCCAAACCGGCCACCTCCGCTCCAACGCCGACGGGTTGGTGTTCTTGCCGGCCAGTGACTGCGCAACAGGCGGCAGGTTACCGGAGACATCGAACCGGCCGGTTGTCTACGTGAGCGCTGACGATGGGCTGACCTGGGCCAAGCACATCATCGCGGATGGCCCCCAAATCCTCGGCACGGCCCATGACGTCGGCATCGCTTTCGATGAGGCCGGAACCATGTACGCAACGTGGATTGGTGTTCCCGGGCGGGTCTACATGGCCCACAGCCAAGACGATGCGATGACCTGGAGCGAACCGATTGATGTCACGCCGCCCGAAATCACGGCCACGTGGTATGCGACCGCCGTCGCCGGAGCGGAGGGTCACCTTGCGTTTGCGTACATGGGCACGGACGCCGAAGGCGGTTACGAAAATTCGGCGTTGTTTTCGGAAGCCAGCGAATCATCGCCGAACCCGGAAGTTTGGTTCCCGTACATTGGCATCATGACGAACGCCACCCAGAGCGACGTGGTCCACACCGTGCGCGGCGCGGATCACCCATTCAACCGCGGCCCCTGCGGCATGACGCGCTGCCCCGGATCGTACGATTTCATCGGCTTGGACGTGGACCCCGATGGACGTCCCTGGGCCAGCTTCGTCGACGCATGTCTGGAGGAATGCGACACGAATCCTGCAGTTGGCCAGCAAGGGTTTGGGGGCATCCTGCACGCCGTGACCGTCTCCGAAGGTCCCAGCTTGCACGGGGGCCTGCTCACACCGTTGGCAGCCGAACCTCTCTAAAGCGGGGCCTGCGTCGGCCGCATCGTGGCGGACAAGCCCCTCACATACGCCGGCAGCGGCGTGGACATCCAGAAGGAAGACGAAGCCGTTGATGCCCTGGCCGGGATGTTGTCCTTTGCCCGCACCGGCATGGGCGCGCCCATTGGTGGCATCGGTCATTTTGGTGGACTCGTTGAATTCGGTGAGCACGCGTTGTGCTTGTGCACCGATGGCGTGGGGAGCAAGGTGGAAATTGCCAATGCCATCCAGAAATGGGACACGGTGGGCATCGACTGCATGGCCATGAACGTCAACGACGCTCTTTGCGTCGGCGCCGAACCCATTGCGTTCGTGGATTACTTAGCCGTCGAGGACCCGGACCCCAAGCAGACCCAGCAAATCGGCGCCGGACTGGCGCGCGCCGCAGAGATGGCAAACGTTTCCATGATTGGCGGCGAAACCGCCAGCCTTCCGGGCATCATCAAGGGCTTCGACTTGGCTGGCACCTGCTTGGCCGTCGCCAAGCGCGACGATTTGGTGACCGGGGAAGCCATCCAGCCAGGTGATGTGCTCATTGGCTTGGCGTCGTCGGGAATTCACAGCAATGGGTACACGTTGGCGCGCAATGCCATCGAATCGGCGGGACATGCGTACACGGACCCGTGGCCGTTCGATGACCCGGAGCACGCAGGCAAGAGCATCGGTTAAGTGTTGCTGGAGCCGACGCGCATCTACGTGGGCGAAACCATGGCCTTGCTCCGCTCCGATGCCCCCGTTCATGGCATCAGTCACATCACGGGAAGTGGGCTGCGTAAGCTGCGCCGCATCAATCAAAACGTGCGGTACAACATCACGGACCCGCTTCCGGTTCCGAGTGTCTTCAAGCGCATCCAAGAGCTTGGAAACGTGGAGGATTACGAGATGTACAAGACGTTCAACATGGGCATGGGCTTCGTCTTCGTTGTTCCGGCAGAGCACGCCGAAGGTGTGGTTGCCGGCCTGCGGGAAAACGTGGACTACGACGTGGCCATTGTGGGCCACGTGGCCGAAGGCTCCGGCGTGCACCACCCCGTTGGCGGCACCCACTGAGTCATTCGGCTTCGGCTGGGGCCCGCTTGCTCCGGTCGTAGCTCATCAAGAAGAGAATCACGGAACCGGCCATGCCGGCGCCGAGGGCCCAAAAGATGGCGCCCACATCGTCGTAGACACGGGTTTCCATGACTGCGGCCAGGACGGCGACGATGCTGAATGCCACGCCCCCAACCCATGGGACCAGGGCCCGCTGCCACGTCCCTCCGCGCCAGGTGTACCACCCGGCCGGAACCGTGAAGACGGCCCATGCCGGAAGCCAAACGCGCCACATCCAAGGGTCCGGCGTGAGCAAGGGGATGAGCGCCACGCAATAAGCCAGAGTCAGCGCGGCAAACCATTGTGGGCCATGGCGCACATGGAACCATGATGGCGGTCCGACTTCAGGCTTGGCGTTCGTGCTTCGAGTGCAACGCAGCCGGCACGACCAAGAGGGTCAGCACATAGGCAAAGAGGATTCCCGCCGCTGCCAAGATGGCCAGGTTCTTGCTTTGCAGAAAGTAGGCATCGGCCATGATGGCGAAGGCGACGAATGTGGTGAGTGTGGTGCCGGTGATGGCCCGGCCTGCCGTCGAAAATGCAGTCCGGCGCGCGGCGCGCGGTGCGGCTCCCCGGTCGCGAGCCTCCCAGTAACGGTGGGTCACATGCACCAAATCGTCCACCCCGACCGCTACGGTGACAGCGAATGCCAGCAGGAACATGTCCGACAGGACGGCGTTGTTGGGCGACCCAATCCATGCATAGGCTGCATCCAGGACGGGAATCGTTGCCAGCAACCAGACGGCCGCAGCCAACACCAGGATGGCGGCCACGCCGGCCATTTTGACGCCGCCCCAGCCACGTCCCCGCCACGCCACCAGCAATGCAACGAGCACGGCAGCGGCCGCTCCCAACGTCGCGATGGCCACATTGTTCGGGGTCTGGTCCACCAACTCGGCGCGGTTGACGGGCGACCCGGCAGCGGCGGCGTGCGCATCGGGGGCCACGGACGCCTGGAGTGTTGCGGCCTGGGCTTGCAGCGCGTCGACCAGCTCGCGCAATTCATCCTGCGATGCCCAAGGGTCAATCGTGATGGATACGATGGCCAGATCGTACTCCTCACTGATGGTAAACGGTGCAATCGTGCGCCACAGGGGGTCTTCGAACAGGGCATCCAAAGCAGCCCGCGCCTCCTCCGGCGTGGTCGGCAAGGTATCCTCGTCGCTGGGTGCTTGTCCCGTGGGTCCCAGTACAATGGATTGCAGAATGTCCACGGCGCCTTCGTCCGTCGCCGCATCCGCCAGGAGCAATTCCGTGACGGACGTAGCATCGCGGTACAACGGCAATTCCGAGGCGGCATGCACGGCCGTGTGCATGGCGCGCAGGGTATCGGGTTGGGTGATGTCTCCCTGGACGACCAAGTAGGCGCGTTGGAAGGCACCGTATTCGCGCTCGATGCGTTGCTGCAGCAAAATCACCGGGTCGTCTTGTGGGAACTCATTTTCGGCGCTGCCTGATTCGATGGTTGTGGCGTTGGCCGCGTGAAGGCCTGCGACTACCGTGAGCGCCGCAGCGACCAGGAGGGGGGCCCAGCGGACCCGCGCGAAGCGGTCGGCCAAGCGCCCCAGCATGGGCCCGAGGCGATCCTTGCGGTGCCCGGTCCGGCGGTCTGCGATGACGGCACGCAGGGCGGGCGTGAGGGTGATGGCTGCCAGAAATCCCAGGGCTATTCCCATGGCCGCGACGCCGCCAATTTGCGCAAACAGGGGATTCGGGACGAACAGCAGCACGGCCAGGCCTGCAGCGGTCGTGGTGGCGGCAAGGCCCACTGCACGCCCAGTGTGGGTGATGGCCAGCTCCAATGCTTTGCTGCGACGACGTGATCGATCACGCTCCTCCTCGTAGCG
>JBFJWV010000037.1:0-8390 GCA_041623515.1 Thermoplasmatota archaeon
ATGCTGGTTTTGCCGTGGTCCACGTGCCCCAGAACCGACACGATGGGGTGGCGCGTGTAGGCGGTTTCGGAAGTTGCCTCCAAGGCACTCAAGGTTTTGTCGGCGTCTCCGTCATCGGCCTTGCGGGCCGCCTCCTTGGCCTTCGCACGTGCCTCCTCCGAGACTTCGACCACTTGCTCCGCGCGGGCTTCGTTGCGGCGCTTCTTTTCCTCGAGGGACAAGTCCTCGGGCGGGTCGTCGCCGCCGGGCTGATCCGCGGGCGCCGCCTCATCTTCGTCAACGACAAGGTCCTCGAACTCATCCTCCAGTTCCGCCAAGAGCTCGTCCGCGAGCATTTCCTCGGCAGAGCGTTCGTCCTCGCCCACGGCGTCGCCGACTGGGCGGCCTTCAAAGACGTTTGGCCTGCCCTTCCTACGGGTCGCCCCAGGTGGCACGGCGCTCAGCGTAGATGGTTTCCATGAACTGAACGGCCTCATCCGGTTTCGGAGGAGCCTCGGCGACCCCGAGAATGTGGTGGGCGGCTGCTTCGCCGACCGTCGCATCGATGTGGCCCCAGCCCTGTTGCGTCCATGGCGCCTCCGGGTTGACGGGAACGCTGCCCGGCTCATTGCAGATGGCCGAGAAGTCGAAGTAATACGCGGTGCGGTTGAACGCGTCGCGCAAGTCCACATTGGTCAGCCGTTGTCCTTCGGGGCCGACGGCCAGGGCGCCGTCCGCGATGCCGCCTTCGTGTCCCCACGCGTCGCGAACCATTTGCAGCGCCAGGCTGTAGCTGCCGGCGGTGGTGGGGGTTGCAAAGCTGGTGCCGCTCATGGAACGGTACTCGTCGATGGATTCGGAAACGGGGAGCATCTGGGTGAAGTCGGCGGTGAAGTCCGGGGCGGTGCCGCTGATGGGCTCCCGGCATTGGCCCTCTCCTTCCGGGTGGTCCCCCGCAACGCCCACAACCCACGGCGGGCCTGCGGTGCTGTCCACGGGCGCGGCGGCCGGCGTGTTGTCGCTGGCCCCGATGGGGATTCCACCCATGTTCCATTTGACGCGGTTGGCTTCGGCGGTGGAACTGCCGGCAACGAGCCAAGCGGGCGGACTGCCAATGGGTCCGTAGGATTCGCTCAGGAAATCAATCCAGGGCTGCTGTCCCGACCATTGCTCGGAAGCCGCGCCGAAGCCTTGGCTGAGAACCACGATGGCATCTGGATTGGCGTCAAACACGGCGGCGGTTGTTCCCGTTCCGTGACTTCCGCCATCGATGATGTTGCCGCCGTGGGCAACCGCCAACAAGCGAGTGCCCTCGAAGTAGTACACTTGGCCGCTACGGATGTTGTCCCAGAAGCCGCGATCGGCGTTGCGGCGTTCTTCCAACGTTCCTTCGGTGGCCAAGGATACACGAATGGGCGCTTCCCCAGTTGTCGGGTCCACGAACCGCTGCAAAATCGCATCGGGGAGGCTTTCGTTGCGCTGGTAGTGCACGTGGTACGGGTTCACGGCCGTATCCAGAACGGCGACCACGGCGTAGGCTCCGGCATCCTCCTGCGTGCCTTCCGTGTCGGTGCCCGGCGTGGGGGCCGGGGGCTCATCCTGCAGGCAGCCAGCCAATGCCACGGGCACCAGCAACAAGGCAATCCATGCGTGCTTCATGTCCTGAGCAGGTGCTGGGGGGCACTTAGGAGTGTGCCTGGGGAAGCCGCAACCGTGAAGGCCAGAGGTGGCCCGTTCAGCCCGTGCTCCGGTTTGCTGCCCTTGCATCCTTGTTGCTCCTGGTTCCGGCCGCCACGGCCGGTCCCGGCCACGACGAAGTGCCGCTATTGGAGCCATTCAGCGTGTCCCTCGTCGGCGAAGAAGTGCAGGGGGCCAGCCTTCCAACGGCGCTGGCCAACCATCCAGGATTGGTGGTGTTCACCGGCAAGAACCGAGGCTCCACAACTGTCGGTGTTGACCTCTACGTGGAGGCGGACGTCGTGCACACCTGGTCGTTTCCCCCTGACCGCAACACCCACGTCAAGTTCCACATGGTGAACCAACCCGGAAACCTGAGCGTTGATTTCTACGCCCAGGGCGCCGCGGAGGGGGACAAAAACGCCTTCGATTTCTTCTACGACCACGCAGGCATCTGTGGTTTCTTTGCCCCCACGTGCACCAGCAAACACCTTCCATGGCAGGTCCCCCAGGGGGCGGCCGTCTTCCCATACACCGCACCGGCCGACGGCACGTACCGCGTCAATGTCCGCGAGCCGGCGGTCCATGATCTTCGCGTGGAACTGCGGGGGGCCGACGGCGAGACGATTTTGGCATCGCAACGAAACACCGGTCCGCAAGAAACCCTCCGCATGGATTTCGAAGGCATGGCCGGCGAACGGTTCCATGTGGTGGCCTTTTCCGAAGCCCATGACCGGCGCCACTACTACGACGCCAACTACAATGAGGACCTGGAGTCCATCCGCGTTGCCTTGGTGGTGGAAGGGCCCCTCAGCCAAGAGGCTCCCGCCAGCCTTGGCTTGACTCCGCTGGCGCTGCTCGCGGCGGGGGCGCTTGCTCGCACAGGCCGGCGCGAAACCGACCTCTAGCCCATCCTCAGCTATTCTTCGAACAGCCAGGCATCGGCCGCCACTGCGCGGCGGCGTCACAGCGACTTTTCAGTTCGCTTCGCTCACTCGAAAAGCCACTGATCGTCGGTGCGCACGTAGTCGGCGCCGCCATGGGGGAACCAGAGGTTGGTCTCGAAGGCGGCGGTCTCCGGGGCGTCGCTGCCGTGAATGATGTTGCGACCAATGGTCTGGCCGAAGTCAAAGCGGATTTCGCCGGGCTTGCCTTCGACGGGGTTGGTGGCGCCCATGACGGTGCGGCACACATCAATGGCATTCTCGCCCTCCACAATCATGGGGACGACGGGGCCACTGGTGATGAACTCGATGAGGCTCGGGTAGAACGGACGTTCCTTGTGGATTTCGTAGTGCTTGGCCACGATTTCAGGGTCCGCCATTTCCAGGCGCATGGCCTTGATTTTCATGCCTTTGCGCTCGAAGCGCCCAATGATGTCTCCGACGAGGCCGCGGCTGACGGCGTCCGGCTTGATCATGACGAACGTCTGTTCGATTCCCATGTTCGGCGCCGACTTGGAACCCCTATTTGACGGGAACGGCAGGCGCAGCGAGGAGTCGTTTAGGCGCGCCGGCGGGCCAGGGCGAGGGCGGCGCCAACGATGGACAGGAGCGCGAAGGCGGTGAAGCCCGGGGTCTCCCGGCTCGGCGCGCCGTTGCCACCGCCTGCGGGCGTTTCGGCATCGTCGGGCACGCCGTTTCCGTCCGCATCCACATCGGGGGACAAGGGCACGTCATGAAGCGAAAACAGGCTTTGGCCGGTGATTTGCCGCAGGACGCGGGGTTCGCGACTGTACACGTATTCGCCGGAAGCCGGGTCGTAGCATGCGTCAATGCAGCCATCCGCGTAGCCAATGTGGACCCGTCCCGTGGAGTCGATGTCCATGTCGTTGAAGTCCAGCAGGTTGCGGCACGGGTTGCCGCCGCCACCATCCCAGACCCCGCCCACTTGAACCGGGTGGTCAGTCAGCTTGCTGACGTTCCAAGTCAAGCCGCCATCGAAAGTGAACGCAGCAAAGTAATGCCATTCGCGGTTTTCACGGCCATCTTCGCGGATGGGCTCGCAGGAGTACGGCGCCCGGGGCGAATCTCCATACTCCAATGCCTTGCCGTCGCCATCCAGGTCAAGCAGGCCCATGAACGTAAACGCGGCGCGGTCGTCGTCGCCGGCCTGCACGTCGGCGAACGTAGCCAGCACAACCGGCGGGTCGTGGAAGGCACCCACATCGAGCCACGTGTTGCCGCCAATGTCATCGCCGCCGAGCGATTCCCAGGTCAAGCCTTCGTCCTTGGAAAGGGCCATGCGCGCACCCATGTGGTCGGCTTGGCCGTAGTACATCCAACCTTCTTCCCGCCCGAAGCCAATGCTGGGGTCAAAGCCGCCATCCCACTCGTGACTGCCAGCAACCAAGCGGCCCTCGAACGTCAGTCCGGTGGCCCCGGCCGCTTCCGTGCCCTCCGCGAGGACATTGGCCACCAACAAACCGTGGTGGTCGCCGCAGGACGGCACAGGCAACACGGCGGTGCCCGTCACACGGCTGATGCGCCAATGGCCATGGAAGCCGCCGCAGGCGGCCGTGGCGTCGCCGGTGGGAATGAGGTATTGGCTCGCAGCCGGCGTGGGGGCCGTCCACGTTTGGCCGCCATCCAGGCTCACGCTGCAGCCGATGAGAATAAGCTGCCCGCAGTAGTACGCGTTTTGCAACTGAGGGCTGTTGGTGGGGTTGCCCACGACCGGCTTGGGGCCGATGCCAATGGACTGGTGATCGAACTGGGCCCCGCTGCACATGTTGCCCGTGGGTACCCACGTTTCGCCATCGTCGTCTGAGTACATCATCAACGAGCAGGGCCCATGCAGGCCCCCCGCAATGATGCGGCCCGTGTCTTCATCGGCCACCAACATGGGATCCAAGTTGGTCGGGATTTGGTAGATGGGGGTCACGTCGGTCCAGGTGACCGCATCGCCAGCGAAGGTGCCACGAATGGTTTTGGAGCCGCTGTGGAAGAACAGGCTGTCCGTGTTCCACGGAATGCCGATGGTGGGTTCCCCAATCTTCGATGCGCCATCGACGACGTACTCACGAAACGCTGGCGCCCCCGGGGCCCCAAACTCGGGGCTGTCAAAACTGGCGGAGGCTGGAGCGACCATGAAGAGGCTGGCCAGCAGGAACGGGAGCAAGCGCATGGACCCAAGGCCCGCTTGCCCATGTTTGAGTGTTGCGGCGTTTACGCTCGACCGCGGTGGCCTTCGCCAACGGTGTCCGCGGCGAAAACGAGCGCTTGCACACCCACCGCACCGCTGCTCCAGATGACTCCGTCATAAGGAAGGGCATCCCAGGTGCTCATGCCGTCCACGTCGTAGTAGCCCAGGATGGCGGGCTCCATTTGCGCTTCGGGCGTGCTGACGTCCAGCAGCCAAACTCCGAGTCCGTAGTGGGCCATCGTCACCCGCCCTTCTTCGAGTTGCAGGTTGTGGGTGCTGGCTCCGAAGCCGTTGTTGAGCCCGGTTGTTTCCCCCTCGGGGTTGGTCCAGGTGCCAAGCAATTGGATGTTGGAGGCGTCGGTGGTGTCCCATACGTACATCACGCTGGGTTCTTCGTCCAGCACGTACGGCTTGCCGCCAACCACGTTGAAGCCCACTTCCACCGCGCCAACCGTGATGCGGCGTTCGCCGATCCATTCGGTGCTCACGGTGTGCAGGTTGCCGGTGTGGCCTTCGGGGTAGTCGTTCCAACCTCCGATTTCAACCGGGTTTGACGGCTCCGTCACGTCGACGATGCGTAGGCCGGCGTCCCAGTTGGCGACGTACATGAGGCTGCGCTGTTCAACGTCGTCCCACATCACAAACATGTCGTGCGCGGTCATTTGGTAGTACGCATCCACCACATCCACGTCGCGGTTGAATGCCAGCGGACCGGGGCTGTAGCTGGCCAGTTGGGTGAGTTCTTGTTGTTCGGCATCCCAGCGGTGAATGCTGACGTCGCCGTTGGCTCCAAACACCAATTCGTCCCCCGCGGGGGTTTCGTAATGGAACACCATGTGGGGGCCCCGTTGCGGCCCGACCGGCGCAAACTCGACGAGGCGCGGCTGGCTCTTCTCCGACGCATCCAAGACATAGATGCCGCCGGCGCTGGCATCGGCGGTCATTTGCCCACCGGCTCGATCGTCGTTTCCAACGAAAATGTAGTTCCCGTCGTTGCTCCACTTGACGTCCTTGACGCCAGGGGCGGCCATGCTGACGGCCACTTCCACGGGGTTCGTGGGGTCGGCGATGTCGATGAGGGTCACGGCGCCACCGCGCATGATCGCCATGTAATTCTCCCAGATGTCGATTTCCGCGCTGTTGCCTTCGGCGTATTCACCAATTTGCTGCAAGTTGGCAAACGGCTCCCCCGCCATGCGGGCGGCCAATGCATCCACCAGTTCGGGCGCGTCCACGGAGCTGCCGTCGGTTTCTGAGCTTCCGAAATCGGAGATGCAACCGGACACGGCGGTCAAAGACAGCAGGAGTGCCATCATCCACTTCATGCGTGCTGCCCAGTTCGCAGGGGCTATGGCCGTTGTGGTGCCGCACCTTAGCCCGAGGTGTGCATGTGGACATCCCGTTGCGGATACGGAATGGTCATCCCCGCCCGGTCCAGCGCATGCTTGACGGTTCCGTGGAAATCGGCCTGCGCCTGCCAGAAGTGCTCGGTTTTGACCCATGGCCGCACCTGGAGCCCGACGGCGTTGTCACCAAGGTCCCGAATGCGAATGCTGGGGGCCGGCTCAGCCAGGACCCGCTCGTCTTCACGGAGTGCCGCCAAGATGGCTTGCGACGCTTCTTGGATGTCGTCCCCGTAGCCAATCCCGACCAGAACGTCGGCCCGTCGAATGTCGTTGCGGCTGTGGTTGATGACCACGCCGTTGAGGATTTTTCCGTTGGGGATGGTGATGATGCGTCCATCGCCGGCCTTCATGGTCGTCAAGCTGACGCCCAAGTCCACCACATCGCCCGTGTCCCCCGCGATGGTCACGGTGTCGCCCACTTGGTAGGGCCGGTAGAAGAGCAGCATCACGCCGGCGGCAAGATTGCCCAAGGTATCCTTGAGTGCAAAGCCGAGAACGAAGCCTCCAATGGCCAATCCACCCAACAAGGCGGCCAGGTCCACGCCCGCAATGGTCAGCAGGATGGCTCCGAGAACCACCCAGCCAATCACATTGGTCACCGAGTCCAAGAAATTGGCCAAGGTATCGTCGATGCGTTGGCTCTTGTGCATGGCGCGATCAATGAGGCGTTCACCAAATTTGATGACCAAATACCCCAGCAAGAGGACGGAAACAAACAGCAGCGCCTTCTGCTGCCAAACGGGCAATTCACGCAGGGCATTCGCCCAATCCATCACGGCCACGATGCGGACATCCAGGCCCTCGTTGATGCAATTATCCCCGTCAGCGCCGCACGGTGAATTCCGTAAACGGCCCCGCCCGCGCGATGGCCTCCGTCACGACCCGGTCCACGCGCGCCTGCTCCGGGCCGTGTTGGCACCAAGCGACCAGCGCGGCCACCGCCTCCTCCGGGCCCTGAATCACGGCTTCCACCCGGCCGTCCTCCAAGTTTCGAACCCACCCCACAACGCCGAGGCGGTCCGCCTCTTGTTTGGTTGATTGGCGAAACCATACGCCTTGGACGACGCCGGAAATCAAGGCGCGCGTGGCGACGGAGGCTCCGTCCGGTGGGAGTGCTTCCAGGGGCATGGCAAGCCGGGGAATCCACGGGGGATGTGATGATGGTTGCCAACCCCATTCCTCCGTCGAGCAAACATGAACATGTTCGGGTCTCGACCTGAAATGTACGTCACGGTCATATCCGCTGGCCCAAATCGGGACGTGGATGCCCGTCGCAGTGCCAGATGCCGTGGAAATTCGTGGCCCACTCGCACCCGGTTACGAAGCGATTCTCAGCCCCGACGCCTTGGGTTTCCTCGCACAATTGCATGAGCGATTCAACGCACGTCGGTTGGCCCTTCTTGCGGCACGCGAAGCCCGGCAGGCCGCCTGGGATGGAGGCGAGCTGCCCGGGTTCCTCGACGAAACCGCCGGCATCCGAAACGACCCCTCTTGGACCGTTGCCCCAATCCCTCCGCAGCTGCAGGACCGACGCGTGGAAATCACCGGGCCCGTGGATCGCAAAATGGTCATCAACGCCCTCAACAGCGGCGCCAAGACCTTCATGGCGGACTTCGAGGACAGCAATTCCCCCACATGGTCCAACTGCGTGGAAGGCCAAATCAACTTGCGCGATGCCGTTCGGCGAACCATCCGCCTGGAAACGGACAAGAAAACGTACACCCTCAACGTGAACCCGGCCACCCTCTTGGTGCGCCCGCGCGGCTGGCATCTGAACGAGGCGCACGTCACCGTCGCCGGTGAACCCCTTTCGGCCAGCCTCTTCGACTTCGGGCTGTTCGCGTTCCACAACGCACGCGCCCAAATCGAAGGGGGCTCCGTGCCCGCGTTTTACCTGCCCAAATTGGAACACCACACGGAAGCCAGCCTTTGGGACGAAGTCTTCTCCTTCACCGAGGAGGCCCTGGGCCTGAAGCACGGCACCATGAAAGCAACCGTGTTGCTCGAAACGTTTCCCGCCGTCTTCCAAATGGACGAGATTCTTCACGCCCTGCGCGACCACATTGTTGGTCTCAATGCCGGCCGCTGGGATTTCATCTTCAGCGCCATCAAGACGCTGCGCAACCACGCCGACAAGGTTCTGCCAGACCGCGCCGACGTTACGATGACCGTCCCCTTCATGCG
>JBFJWV010000038.1:0-8366 GCA_041623515.1 Thermoplasmatota archaeon
ACCCAAGTCGCGCGGCTTGCGCCAACAGGGGCCCACACGGGCCGCTAGCTTAGTCTGGTGGAGCACCCGGCTGATAACCGGGAGGTCGACAGTTCGAATCTGTTGCGGCCCACCTCCTTACGCCCCTGTTGGCGCCCCCCTGGGGACGTAGATCAGTTGGAAGATCGCTGCCTTCGCAAGGCAGAGGCCGGGGGTTCAAATCCCCCCGTCTCCACTCTTTCTTGGACGGGAGCGGTTGCACCCGGGCGCCGTGACCGGCACCCCACTCCTTTCGTCAACTGACGCATCGGACTACGGCAGCGTTATCTGCGGCCCCGGTCGATTGCTGTGCATGGCCCGCAAAGCCATCGTGGCCCTGTGCCTGGTGACCGCAGCCGCTCTGTCCGGCTGCATCCAAATGGAATCCCATCAATCATACGAGCAGCCCAACGACTGCTGGATGTGGTGCGATTCATCCGTTGAATTTTCCGGGTTCTTCTGGTTCCCCATGATGATCATGCTGCTCGTCATGGTCGGCGTCATTGTGGCCGTCGTGATTGCCGTCAACAGCAACCCACCGCAGCAACAACAAGTGGTCATCAAGACGGAATCGAAGGACGAGGATTAGGTGTAGTTCACCGTAACCGTCATTTCGTAGCCCTGACCGTTGCCGGCACCCTCCACATACACCATGAAGTTCCAGATTCCCGCGACAGGGTCCTCCATGTGGTGAACCAGGGTGTCCCCCGTGATTGCCGGCAAACCGCCGGCGTAATGGTGGTCCCCGAGACCGTCCTCGATGCCCAAGTACATGTTCGTGGAAACGCCCGACGTGCGTGCCAGCTCAACCGTCAACGACGTCGCACCAACATCCACAGTCACCTCGCCGGGCAAATCGAAGGACCCCACCATGGCGCCACCGAGGACCGGGAGCTTGGCACCAACTCCCGTGACCTCACCTTCCCATGTGCGCACCACGACGGCCGGGCCTTCCTCGTCCACCTCAGGGACCTCACTGTCCAATTCAGTGCCCTCGGAGGGGCCAACACAGCCGGCCAATAGCAGCACGGCCGTCGCCAATAGAATGCGAAGCATACCCCGCACGCCTTCCTTGCGGTACTTAGGGAGAATGGTCACATCGTTGTGGAAACGGGGATAAGCCGGGCCCCAGTCGAAGCAGTTGGACGCGTGGCACAGCCTGGATACTGCACCGGCCTTCTAAGCCGGGGGTCGCCGGTTCGAATCCGGCCGCGTCCGCTGCATGGCGGATTCACTTTTCCTCGACGGACCGGCGGGTCGCCTCGATAGCCGCTGGCATGGCCCCACGGATGGCCCCCCGGTTCTGCTGCTGCACCCCCACCCCTTCCATGGTGGCAGCATGGGCACACGCTTGGTTTACGACTTGGCCTGCGCCCTCGCAAACGATGGCTGGCGCGTGCTGCGCTTCGACTTCCGCGGCGTTGGCCGAAGCGAAGGGACCTACAATCGAGGCGCGGGCGAAACCGAAGATGCCCGGTGCGCCTACAACGCCCTTGCCGGCGCAACGGAGCAAACCCCGACGGTGGTTGGATTCAGCTTCGGCGGAGCCATTGCCGTGCGCATGGCGTGTCAAGAAGGGGCACGGCGCCTCGTCTGCATTGCGACGCCCGCCAAGGTCCGCGACTCCGACTTGGATGTGTTGGCCGACGCATCCGCAGTTGCCTGCCCTGTTCACCTCGTCTACGGCAGCCAGGATGAATTGGTGTCCCGGGCGGATGCCGAAGCGCTTGCCGCGGCCTTCCCAGCGCCACCCCATTGGCACGTCCTGGACGGTGCCGACCACTTCCTCACGCCGACCCACATCCCGCGTGCGGTGAAGGCGGTACGGGCCGCGTTGGGCGAGCAACACCTTTGAGGGCGGCGCCCGTGCTTCCTTTCCTTGTCGGATGGGAGTGCCCGACGCCAGGAAGTGGTGGACCTGTTTGCCACCCATGGCGCCATCATCGAACCTGCCCTGGCGGATGCCTTGGCAGCGGACGACGATGGGCCCGTCCGGGTGCAGGCCGTCCTTGCCGGATTGAATGAAATCCCGTTCCATTTCGACGCCGACCTTTGGAGCAACTTGGAGGAGGCCGCCCGTGAGCGGCAGGCGCCCCCTGCGCCCAGTGCGCCCACGACCGACAATGACCGGGCCCGCAAGGAGGCCCTGCGCAAGGCCGCTGCAGCCATTTGGGATGGGGCTTCCAAGCCACCGGCCGACGAAGACGATGTCGTGGACGATCACGACGACGAACTCCAACCGACCCCCGAAACGCCGCCGGATGCCGCTGCCGAAGCCAAGCAATTCACGGTCAAGCCGCGCAGCGACTGGCAACCCGTTGCGGCCCAGCACACCGGGCAGCTGGAAATCGTCACCGACATGACGGGCAACTCCACGTGCGAAGGCACCACCAGCGACTTCGTCGATTACTTTCAGGACCGTTACAACCAGATTGAGCGCATGCTCCGGCAACGGCGGGACTTGCGCAATGCCGTCGCCATCGAGCGGGTACGGGCCGGCCAGCAGGAAGTGCAAGTCATCGGAATGGTCATCGATACGGCCATCACGAAAAACGGCCACCGACGCATCGAGTTGGAAGACGCCAGCGGTGCCATCACGTGCTTGGTGAACAAGGACGAGAAGCAGCTCGTTGAATTTGCGGACACCCTCGTGCGCGACGAGGTCATCGGAGTCGTGGCCCAAGCCAGCAACAAGGGTGACTTGCTGTTTTGCTCCAGCTTGGTGCGGCCCGACATTCCGCGCCGCACCGAGAAGGAATTGGGGCGCTCGGATGTGGCCCTCAATGCAGCGTTCCTGAGCGACATTCACGTTGGAAGCAACACCTTCCTGGGCGAGAATTGGAGCAAGATGCTGCGATGGCTGGCCGGCCACGGAGAAACCAGCCGCGAACGGGACATGGCCGGGAAAACCAAGTACCTCGTCATTCCCGGTGACTTGGTTGATGGCGTGGGAATCTATCCCGGCCAGCAAGATGAGTTGACCATCGGAGACATTTACGATCAATACGGAGCCTTTGGCGATTGGATGAAAGATCTGCCTGACCACTTGGAAATCGTGGTGCAACCCGGCAACCACGACGCGAGCCGACCCGCCGAGCCCCAGCCCGCATTCACCGAGGAGGTGCGGGAACGCTTCGAGCACCACAACGCCAAGTTCGTTGCCAATCCGGCGTGGTTCAAGATGCACGGAGTGCTGACGCTGGGGTACCACGGCAGCAGCCTCATTGACTTTGCAACCAGCGTCACGCACCTGGAATACGAAGAGCCGCTGCCGGCCATGGAGCAAATGCTGCAGACCCGGCACCTGGCCCCGCTCTATGGCGAACGCACGCCCGTGGCCCCGGAACACCACGACTACTTGGTCATCAACGAGGTTCCGGACTTGTTCATCACCGGACACGTCCACGTACCCGGAATCAAGACCTACCGTGGCGTCCAGATGGTCAACTGCGGCACGTGGCAATCCCAGACGCTGTACCAGAAGATGCTCAACTTCACGCCTGACCCGGCCAAGATGCCACTCATCGACCTGCAAACGCTGCGAGGCACCTTGGTGGATTTCCAAACCCCGAACATGCCGGGAGCCATACGTTCCCAGCTCCAAAAAACGGCGGTTCCCGCATAGCACCCCACCCCTTCAATAATCGCCGGGCGATGGAAACCCGTGCCTGCCCTGCCGATTCAATGGACGTTTCTTTGGATGCTGGGTGCCGGCGTCATCACGCTCATCGCGGACGTGCTGGCCCCGGAATCCGGTTGGACCGCCATCCCTTGGGCCGCTGGATTGGCCGGCGGAACCCTGCTGCTGGTGACATCCATCGCAACCCATGCGCGCCGGCCGAGCCGCGGCGCATGGACGGGGAGCATCGTCCACGCCGCCTTGCTCCTCATGCTGGTGGTTGCTGCCTCAACCGGTGCGGCCCGCGTGGCGGGCAACTACGAATCCATCGATAACGAAGTGGCATCCGGTGCCAGCGAACCGGCTGGCCTCACGGCAAGTCTCTGGACCATCTATGGCCTCGCCGGGGCCGCCATGGCGTGGCTTCTCTTTCGCATCGCTGGAGCGTCCGCCGACGCACTTGCCGGAGGCACAAATCTTGCATTCGCCGGTGCATACCTGAGTGCATTCGCCGCATTCTGGGTGCTGTTGTCCATCGTCATCGTGGGCGGCGATCCGTCCGCTGAGGACATGCTCTACCTTGGCATTCCCGCGACCATGGCCTTCGGGTACCCGGGCGGCATTCTGTTGACCTACGCTTCCCTGCGTTCGCGCCAAGCGTCCAACGCGGCCGCGGCCTAGACCATCCGCCGCTTTTCCCAAGGGCCCACCGTCACCGTCCAAACCTCTTTTCACTTCAAGGCAAATCATGCGGCGATGGACGAAGTGTGCAAGCTGGACCGGCGAATGCGGGCGCGGCCAGCGGCTCCCGCGCTTTGGATGGCCGGGGGGACGCTGACGTTCATGGGCGGAATCATCAGCCTGCTGCTCGTCCCCCGCTTTGGAGGCGAATACTACGCGCCATGGCTGGGCCAAGCATCCTACTTGGTGGCGTACTTCCAAGCGGGCTTGCTGACCATGTTCGGCATCAGCATCCTTCTGTGCGGCATCCTGGGGTGGCGCCAGCATGATGCCATCCGCAACCCCCCTGATTCCGCCGTCATGCTCCGAACCGCAGCCAAGACGTTGCTCGCCTTGGGCATCGCGGTGCTGCTGCCCGGAGTTGCGCTCTCCATTGCCGACCCGTCCGGCACCGAATACTGGGAATTCGGCGGTTCGTTGGGCGCGACCATTTTCCTGGCCATGCTGTGGCTTCTGCGCATGGCCAAACCGGCCATTCGGCCGCCGCGCAGCACCAAGAATCTCGTCTGAGCCCACCCGACACCGCTTAAACCCCGAACCTCCGTCGTGACGTTGGTTGCGCCATGTCGGCTGGTGAAGTGGTCCAAGATGCTCTCTCTCGAACGATGCGCTGGAGCGCACGCCATGCATGGGCGGTCGTCTCCGTTGTACTGGCCTTGACGGTGGCCAGTGTAGGCGTTCTGGTCGCCGTGGAACCCAACGTGGAAACGGACATTCAGTCCGGCTACTTTGGCACGTCCGATGAACAGGCCAACTTCTTCCGCGAGTTGCGCGAAAAGGTCGCTGGCGTCAACTCAGAAATTGTCTACTTCGAATTGCGCGACAACGCCCGCGGCCCCGACGTGGACGGCAACGGCGACGTCACCATTGACAACGTGACGAGCATGGAGGCGCTGGCGGCGCAAGAGGAGCTGTTCAATTACGTCAAGAAGGAATTCAAAGCCCGCACCGCGGAAATGGGCATCAATGGCGGTGAAGGCATTGACAAGGTCATCAGCCACACCAGCTTGCCTTACTTTGAGAAGCTCATCTACAAGCAGTTCCCCAATGGCTGCTTTTGCCTGGCACCCACCGAGCCCGAGCACCAAGCGGCGCAAGAATTGCTCAGCCAGGCCGACAGCACCGGCGCCATCGCCTTGTACCGCTCCGACGACTTCAAGGCAGCCGTGATGTTCATCATTTACGACCCGGACACCACCCACCTCTCCAAGAAAATGACCGGCGGCCTCATCAACGAAATCGTGGCCGACTACCGGGAAATGCAGGCCGCCCCGGGAACGGACAAGACGTACAACATTTGGGAGGATGACTACTTCGATTCGTGGGGCGTGCAGTCGTGGATTTACCGCATCGATGAGCAGGTGGCCGAAGAATCCCAGACATTCATCACCGCCGTCTTTGCATTCCTGGCCGTCACCCTGCTGTTCTTGTTCCGCAACGCCAAGCGCGCCGCCATCGGCGTGCTAACGGTCGGCATCATCCTGCTGTGGACTCTGGCCGGCATGACGTTAGGCGGCGTATCCATCGGGTTCGTATCCATGGCCATGTTCCCGCTGCTGCTGGGCGTGGGCGTGGATTACGTGATCCACATCATCAACGAATTCGGCACGGAACGGGCGCATGTGAATAGCAGCGACGAGGCCTTTGACCTCATCGGCAGACGGGGCGCCGTTGCACTGATGATCAGCACCTTGACCACCATCAGCGGCTTCATCGTGATGATTTCCAGCACGAGCCCCATGATTGTGGAAATCGGCACCGCAACCATCGCGGGCATCAGTTCCATCTTCATTCTGTCCGTCACGTTCATTCCCGCCATGCTGCACCTCTCGGCGCGCAACGAGGCAAAAGAAGTGTTTCGACCGAGCCGCGCCGTCGCCAACTTCGCGGAGACGGTCGGACGCAAGAAGGCCATCACGATTGCAGGTTTGGTGATTGCCACCGCCTTCTTTGGGTTCTGGATTCCAAAGACCGAGTACGTGGTGGGCACGGTGGAAATCAATCTGCCCCAGAAGGAACTGTGGACCCACGCGGAAGACCGGCACCACATGCTCGACATGTACGAGCGCTTCCAAGTCAAGATTGAGTCCAAGGGCCAAGAAACCATCATCACGCGGGCCCAAGACGATCGTTTGTGCATGAGCACGTTACCGCAGAGCGCATGCGGTTTAGCGACCCAAGAGGCGGTGGCCGACATGATTGCCATCCACAAGGCGATGCAAGCGGAGCCGTTTGTCCAGGATGCCGGCGGCGCCGTCAATTCCGTGCCGTTCATCCTCAACCTGTACGCACTGCTGAAGGACGGCCTGCAAAGCGCGGTGCCCGGAATCGGCCAGAACGTACTGCTCGGTGGCGCCTTCCTGCCGTGCGACCAAGACCCAACCGGCGAATTCCCGTGCGGCCTGCAAGCCGACACGTGGGACGACGACTTCGGCTTGATTGCAAGTTGGGACAGTCCCACCATTCTGGCGGCGTACAACGACATGATTTCCAAGGAAGAGTGGAAGCCCTTGCTGCTCACCTTCATGGACGACCACTACAACATCGCGTGGGCCCTGACGTTCGTGAACTTGGAAATCAACGAAGAAGCCACCAAGCGGGCCGACGACGCCTTTGCAGGTGCCCTTGCCAATGCGGACCCGCAATCCACGGACAATCACTACTTCGGCACGCTCACAGCCGTCGAGAAGTACAATGGCTACACGAACAAGTGGCTCACGCTCAGCAGCATTGCCAGCTTGACCATTGTTGGTTTGCTGGTTGGTTTGTTCAGCCGCAGCATCCGCGCGGTGGCGGCGACCTTGACGCCCATGATCATCACATTTGTTTGGTGGCTGGGCGCATTGCCGATTCCGCAGATTGACATTGACCTGGCATTCATTTTCATGATCCCCATTGCGTTCATCACCAGCTTAGGCAGTGACTACGCGGTGCATTTGACTTGGAATCTCGAAAAGCAGGGCAACCCGCGGTTTGTGTTCAAAACGGTCGGCAAGGCAGTCGTTTACTCTGGCTTCACCACGGCGGTTTCCTTCTGGGTCTTTACCCGTGGCGCCATTCGGGGCAGCTACGAGATGTTTGAGGCGGCCGTCATTGCCATTGTGCTGATGGTGACCGCCACGATGCTCAGCATTCCGCTGTTCTACTTCACGAAGAAGGTCCCCAAGGGTGACATGGACTTCATCGCCAACGACGATGACGACGTGGACCCCCGCCGCGTGCCCGAGGCATAGGAACAATCAACCCTAAACGCGCCCCAAGCCATCCGCGGGTAGGATGGCGATTCCGGGGTTCCTGCTGCGCAAGCTGTACAAGCGCGGCACGTTGCGTGAAACCGCCGATGGCCGCTTCTCCTTCTCCTTGCACAATCCGCTGGCCGCAGCCACGCTGATTGGCCCGCCGACTTTTGTCATCAATGGGATGCATTACCCGCCGCAAGACGTGGGCGCGCAGGGGATTCCCCTGGATGAGGTGTCGCCAGACAACCCCCTCATTTTCGAGAAAGGCGACGAGCTGCAATTGGTGTTCAAGGGTCGCTTGCTGCGGGGCGGAAACCGCATCCACCTCACCGTCGACACGGAAGAGTTCGGCGAAATCGATGTGCTGGTTGAAGACCGGGAAGCGGCCTACTGCGACCTGCCAGTCAAAGAAGAAGAATGAGCCAAAACTGAAGAAGGCCCCCTGGTGTGCAAACCCCATGCGTGGCTTGGTGGCCCTTCTCGTGCTCTGCTTGCTCACTCCTTCGGCGTTGGCCGAATTCGGCGAAGAAAAAGCCGGATACCCAGTCAACATCGACGGCGAAATCGTGTTCCCATACATTCCGGCGAGTTGGGAGGAACGCCACCCGGAACTGGTCGCTGAGTTGCTCAGCAGCGGCGACCCAATGAACAAGGTCAACGGCTACACGCTGTTTCCGTACTACCCCTTGCTGACCGCCGAAGTCCAGCGCTTGGCCGCTGAGCACCCCGGCTTGGTTCGCCTGACCAGC
>JBFJWV010000039.1:0-8359 GCA_041623515.1 Thermoplasmatota archaeon
AAACCAACTGTGGAACCAAATCACGGGACAACCCATTGCCTTTCTGGACGGCGAGCGGCCGGGTTCCGACCACGAAGAGTTGCAGTTGCCCGTGATTGCCAGCAGCCTCACCACCTGGAGCAACTGGGCAGCCAAGCACCCTGATACAGAACTCCTGCAACCCATTCGAGCGGCTGGAAGCTACCGAGAAGACCAGTACTCGGCTGCAAGGCCGGACAACTGCCGGCACGGAGCGTCGGGCCGCACAGACTGCGACGTCAACGGGTTGCACCCGAAGGTGCAAATCATCGGGTATGACGACGGCGACGGCGGGGTGGCGTTCCCAATCCGTGATGTGAGCCTGGCCGGCGGAGCCGTGTTTTACCAAACCACGAACGGCCGGGCGTACGTGGCCGCGGCGGACATTCACGCAGATTCCGCAATTTTCGACGCGGGGGACCACCGATTCACGCCCGATGCCAGCGGCTTATGGTTCGACGAGTCAGGCGGATTGTGGGATTTGCGGCACGGCACGCGCCTTGACGCGCCCGGCCAACTGGATGTTTTGCCCAACCGCATCATGTTTTGGTTTGCTTGGCATGACCACTTTCCCGGAACAAAACTGTGGCTACCAGAAGGGGGAGCCTCGGAACCGCCATCAGATGGACGTGGAATTCCGGCATTTTCGATGCCTTTGGCCGCCGCGGCACTTCTGGCGATTGCCGGTTTCAGTCGGAAAAGGTCATAACAGGAACCCGAGTCGGCCGCGACGTTGCCTCCCACGGGAGGCGGTGAACCCTCATGAAACGTGGAAGCCGTGCCTGGAAGAAGCCAGGTAAGCAGCGTTGGAAGTGGCGCAAAAAGAAAATGCGCCGCCGTAAGCGCGCCCTGCGTGCCCGCAAGGCCTAATCCTGCTGGCACGACTCCCTTCTCCCTTTCCTTCCTCAATCGCCTTCTTCCTGGGGATATAGTGTAACCAGGCATCATCGTGGGCTCCAATGATGGATATGATGACAAGAGGGTCAGCCGAAAGTTGGGGTAGCTCCCCAGCCAATGACGATTCATTGGAGCGCTGATCCATCGGAGTGACCCGCTGATCTGGGTTCGAATCCCAGTGTCCCCACTTATTATTCGCAGTCCGGGCGCAAAAAGCGCCTTAATGGATACCCCATCAGGAACCTATGGACTACGCGATTGACAACAGCATGGAGCTGGAGGACTTTCTCAAGCTTCCAACCGTGGCTTCGTACTTGGACCACCCAACGGCCAGCCTGCGCCTCGTGGCACCCGACGGCACGTACGTCTACGCCAGCTCTGGTGTCAACGCGCTGCTTGGGTACACGGCGCAGGAATTCGTGCAAATCAACGCGTGGAAACTGACGCACCCGGACGACGTCAGCATGATCAAGGAAATGGGCGCGGCCCTGGCGAACGGCCAGGCGGCCCAGTGCATCACGCGGGCGAAGCACAAGAACGGGGAGTACCGCTGGGTCGAAACCCGCATGCAACCTTTCCAAGATCTCGTGGGCGTGATTGTGCAGGCCTGCGAACCCCCGGCGGATGCCCAGGGGTCATGGGAACCGATTGAACCGTTCCTGTGAAGAACCAAGAAACCCCTTTAAGCCAGGCAAGGTCGGCAGCGTCCATGAACTGGACCTTCGGACTGTCCCTGGCGAGCCTCATTTACGGTGTGCTCTTCTTTGTGCTGACCATTGCACTGCTCGGTACGCCGGTCACGGACGTCGGCATGCTGTCCACCACGGCCGTCTTCGTGCTCCTTGGCGTGTTTGGCCTCCTGGCCACCAAGAGCGAGAAGGCGGAAGCCGCGTAATCCACGGCCTCTCGGAGGAAAATTCCTCCCCAAGCATACACTCTTCCCCTCGGCCGGGTTTCATTTTGTATGCTGACTCCGCCCGAAGAAGCCCTCGTTGAGCAATTCTGCGGCCATCCAAGCATTGTCGAAGCACTGGCCCACCCCGACCAAAATGTCCGGCTGGCCAGCTTGCGCGGCGAGTACCTCTTCGTTGGGCCCGGCATCGAGAAGCTGCTCGGCTTCACCCCGGAAAAATTCCTGCACGTGGACACATGGTCCATTGTTCGGGCGGATGAGAAAGAAATTCTGCAGGAAATGGTTGGAGCCTTGGCTGAAGGGAACGCCGTGGAAGTGATTGCCCATGCACAGCACCGTGACGGATCCTACATCTGGGTCCGCAACTTGATTCAGCCGTTCGGCAACATGCTCGCGGCCATTGCGTCGCGAACGCAAAGCCCTGCAGGCGGGCGGGCCCAGTGGCGCGTCATCGAGCCATTCATGCCCGACGCCCCCGCGCGTTCCAATTAGGGCAGCAATGGCCAGTAATAGGTGGCCGCAACCCAAGTGACGATGAGCCCAATCACGGCAAGGGGCAATCCAGACTTGGCCAAATCCTTGGCCGTGAACAAACCACTGCTGTACGTGATGACGTTGGGTGGAGTGCCCACCACGAGAACGAAACTGAACGCTGCCGCCATGGCCGTTAGCATGCCCATGTCTGCGAGCGGATAGCCGACGATGGCTGCCAAACTCAAGGTCACCGGGGCCACCACGGCCGCCGTCCCACCGTCGCTCATGATTTGCGTCAAGGCGCCCGTGAACGCCAAGACCGCCACCGTGATGAGCAAATGGCTGGGGTCACTGCCGAATTGCAAGATGCTGTTGGCCAACCAATCGGCCGCGCCCGTGTTGCGCAGAGCCTGCCCCATGGTCAGTGCCGCGCCATAAATGAGCGGGACCCCCCAAGCGACCCGCTTGCGGGTGTCGACCCAGTCAAGGATACCAAACACAAACATCGCAATCGCGCCCATGATGGCGACCGTGCCGAGACCCCAGTCGTCGCTGACGGTTACCCAGAGTGTGACCGTGGCGAGCAGAATCAGCAGGGTCATCCACATGCCCTGGTCCATGCGCTCCTTTTGACCGGGAACTTCCGCTGGCTCCAGTTTTTCGTGGGGGACGCGGAAGATCAACTTGAGGACAATGAACGTCACGGGAATGAGTGCCAGTGTGACGGGCGCCGCGCGCAGCGTCCAATCCAGGTAGCTGATTTGCACGTCGTAGAGCTCGTCGAGGTAACCCAGAACGATGGCATTGCGGCCACCTGCGCTGGGGGTCGCCAGGCCCGCGATGCCGGTTCCAAACGCGATGGCCAGCATGTAGGCTGCGGCGATGTTCTTGCGTCGAATCAAATTCGTTGCACGCAGCACCGACAGCACCAACGGCAGCATGACCGCGGCGATGGCGTGGCTGCTGACCACCATGGCGGACAGGGTGCTGACGATGACGATGCCGAAGAGCAATGCATCGGTGCTTCCCCCCAACCGGGCCAAGAAGCGGGCTGCAAGCACCCGGTCCAGGCCCGTCTTGGTGACGGCGTCCGCCAGCATCAGAGAGCCAAGCAGCAGGAAAATGGTGTCTTGCGCGTACGGGGTCCACGCCTCGTTGCTGGAACCCACGACGCCCAAGAGAACCAATCCAACGCCGGCGCCCAGGGCAGTGACCGGCAGAGGAAGGGCCTCAGTGGCCCAGAAGTAAATGATGACCAAGAACAGCGCCAAGGCATCTTTGCCCTCGGGAGACAAGCCCTCCGGGCGCGGCAGCAAGAACATGACCGTTGCAAACAGGACCCCGACGAGGATCTTGCGCAGGCGACGGGGGTCGGCGTCGGCGAATTGCCGGGTAATCCATGTCCGGATACTCAACGACGCACCACCCAGACCGGGAGGTCTGAATGCGTCAACAGCCACGCCAAGACGCGGCTGCGCCCCGTGACTTCACTGCCGCGACCCAAGCGGCTCATGGCAATGAGTGGCGAATCCACCAGTCTTGCATGGTTGAGAATGGTCTTGCCAAAGGGACGCAAACGGCTGGCCTCGAGGCAATTGGTCTCGACCTCCACACCCTCTCCTTCCACTAGCATCCGTCCCTTCTCGAGCAAATGCAACGCTGCATCTGCATCGCGGCGCTTGGCCACGTTGACCAAATCGATGCGCGCACCGAGTTCTTTGGCCAGGGCACAAATCTTCGGGATGGTCTGTTGGGCCCATCGCGAGCCATCATAGGGAACCACGATGGTTTCCCCCTGCTGCGGGATGTTGGCCGGGGCCCGCACAACGAACGTGGGTCGTTCATCGTGCTGAACAATGTCAATGACCGTGCTGCCCCAAAACGAAGAACTTCGGCCGCCGTGGTAACCGCCAACGACCACCAGCTCGGCTCCGGTGGACAGCACCGATTGGAAAATGACCGTGGCCGTAGAGCCGTAGCTGAGAAGCTTGTCCACTTGCAGTTCAGGGTGAATGCGCACAAAGTCATCGAGCGCGTCAGCGCCGACGGATTCCATGGCTTCATCCAGAGCCGCAGCCGCCTCGCCTGCTCCAGCGACGAGCGCCTCGTCAACAATGTAGTTGACAATCACCCGCGCCTTGAACCGGTTGGCCAGGGCACAAGCGTAGTCATTGGCGGCGTCGAACGGCCGTGACGGATCGATCGGGACGAGAATCGAGCGGAACATGCTCCCGTGTCCATTGCTGGAGATTGGTATGACCGTTTGCCCTGCTAGACGACGCCACTCGTGATGGCGATGTACAGTGCCACGAGCACCAAACCGCCCGCGATGACGCCGCGCAAGCCCCGTTCAGGCAGCGCATGAGCGGCCCACACGCCAACGGGGGCCCCGACGACGGCACCAATGGCCAGAGGAACGCCTTGCAGCCACGCCAACCCAGTGGCCAGGTTCACCGCCGATGCCAGCAATGCATTGGTGAATACCGGCACCAGGCTCGAGCCCACGGCAACATGAGCCGGCACCCCCATCAAAACGAGAATGGGGACGGTCAAGATGCCGCCACCCACCCCCAAGAGCCGGCTGACCAGGCCAGCTGCAGCGCCAAGGGCCACAAGGACCGCCGGCCGAGGCGCCAACTTGGTGGCGGCGGAGTGATTGCGGCGCGTCATTTGGTACGCGGCAAAGGCCAGCAAAAGGGCAAAGGCCAGCTTGAGCCAGGGGATGTGCAATTGCGGCAGCAGCCAGTGGCCCACCAAGACGCCCGCAACGCCACCCGCGGCCAACGCCGCCCCGGTACGCCAGGCAACAGCGCCCTTCTTGTGATGGCGCCAGAGGCCCACAGGCGACTGCACCATGATGACGAAAAGAGACAGCGCGACCGCATCCACCCAAGGAAAGCCCAGGATGTAATGGAGCACGGGCGTCATGACGATGCCACCACCCACGCCGAAGAGGCCGCTGATGATTCCGGCGGCCAAACCCGCCGCCAACAGAATCGCCCATTCCATCAAGGTGGCAAGGGCGGGGAGAGATATCCCCATTGCCCTTGTCACAAGCACGCTGGTACGTGGACGGACCGGCCGAGGAGGACATCCGCCGGGGTCTACGGGGTACCCTCACCGAGAGCGTCCCGCACCGTCACCGGTTTCTGGGGCGGACCCGGGCCAAGATGGTTGGCTTTCGTCCGGTTTTCCCCGCCGGCTCACCGGCCAGTTCCCCCGTGGGCCGCGCAGGGCGGCTGGAGGCCGGCAGGCGCTTCTCGCGACGCTCGGGAGGGTAGAAAATGGGGACAATCAGCATGGTGGCCAACCACATGACCAACACGGCCATCGCCGTGGCGAGAAGGGTGCGGGTGACCAGCAGGTCGGTTTGGCGGCTGAAGATGCTGAACGCGATGAAGGTCGTGACGCTCGTCAGCAAGACGGCTTGACCCACGAACCGATACACCTTGCGCCGGTCCTCGGATAATTCCATGTTCCAAATCAGGTGAATGGCATCGTCGCTGCCGATGGCCATGATGAACACCAGTGGAAGCATCAGGCCCACACTCAACCCGATGCCCATCAGGGGAAGGGTCCCAAGCCACCAGAGGCTCGTGACCCCCATGATCGCCGCCGTGCACGCGGTCGCGCGAACGTTGCGTGTTAGGGCAGCAATGAGCACGATGACTGTGCCAAACGAAACGTAGCCGATGGTGTTGACCCATGGCTGTTGTTCGGTGATGAACAGATACGAGAACGCATTGTTGCCGAACATGTGCACCTGGATTTCTTCGCCAACGCCCAGTGCGGCCTTGGTTTCGCGAATGGCCTCGTCGGATTGAATCCACACCCGTTGCGCCTCGTCAAAGTTCTCGAGGCGATTTTGGGTATCGTACGTCATCAACCCCATCGTGTAGTCTTCATTGACGAGGATGGTCGCAAAGTTGGCCATGGGGCTTGCGAACATGTCGTCCAGAACCGCCTTCATTTCTTCGCGTGACTTGGGATACTCCACGTCCGCCACTTCGGACGGCCCCTCGCTGAGGATGAATTGGTTGAGGACCGCATCGGGCGTCCCTTGATTCACGGCCAGATAACCGCGGACAATTCGCGGCAATGCGGTGACGCTGCCCCCTTGGATTTCTTCATCCGTGGCGAACCGGTCCACGAGGCCGTCAAGGAAGGCATGCATCTCGGGGCGCGTGAAGTCCCCTTCAACGATCAGGTAATTGGTTTGGGTGTCGCTGCGGCCTCCGAAGAACTCGTCGCTGATCCATTCCGAATCATCACGAACGCGGTCACCAATGGGGTAATTCTTGTCCGGGTCGCCGAACGCTTCGTTTTCCAAATTGGCCAAATTGGTCCACGCAGCCACGGACAGTCCAATCACCACGATGGCAGCCAGCCACCGAACCCGCGCCACTCCAGAGGCCAGCTTGGGCACCCACGAGCTGCCTTTGTGGGGACGCGCGGCGATGCGGTCTTTCGCCGTGAGGGTGAGCACGGCGGGGATGAGGGTGAGGGTAAACAGGAACGTGACCAAAAGCGCGATGCTGCTGACAATGCCCAATTGACCCATCAAAACGCTGGGGCTGAGGACCATCATCATCAGGCCCGCAATGGTGGTGACCGTTGCGATGGCCATGGCAATGCCCGCCCGCTTGCCGGCCTGCTTGAATGCATCCCGGTTCCCCATCTTGTCCGCCTTGTGCTCCAGGTACTCGGACACCATGTGGATGCCGTAATCGATGCCCACCCCCAAAATGAGGGGCACGACGGTCATGTTGAGGGCGCTAAACGGAATGCGCAGCCAACCCATCATGCCGGCGGTCCAAACGAATGCAATGAGCAAATTGGCGGCGGCCACCATGATGACGCGCACGTCGCGGAAGGCGACGTAAAGAATGGTGATGATGGCCCATATGATGATGGGCGCCAGGACGCTGATGTCACGCTGCGTCACTTCACTGGCATGGGCATCCACGGCGCTGACGCCGCGCACCGCCAGTCCATCACCGCTGAAGACGTTCCATTTCAGCGTGCAAACGGTCTCCGGGTCGGTGTCGTCGCACGCATTGATGGCCGCTTGGTAGGAGTCGACCGCATCGTACACGGCGGCCCCCAGTTCCACGCGACTGGTGCCATCGCTGGTGTTGAAGAAAATCAGGGTCCGCCCGGCCTTCAGGGTGTTCGCGACGGTGTCCTTCGCCGCCTCGTCCGCAGCCAGGACACCCATGTAGGAATAGTAGAAGGTCAACGCCCCTTGCGGACTCGTGTCCGGCATGGAGAACGCGCGGTCGTCCGGAGGCCGGCCAACGCGGTCCGGCTCGTTGTTGATGAGTGGCTCCAAGATGGATTGATCCGGCCGATCGCCGAAGTATCCGTCGTTGGTCCAGTTGATGACCTTGATCAATTGCGCGAAGTCAATGGCGTACTCGGCTTGGGGAATTTCTTCCCGGATGAAATGCCAGATTTCGTCCATTCCCCGGATGTACGCTTCGTGCATGACGGTGTCGCACGTGATTTCACTTCCATCCTGGTCGTAGGTGAGGTAGCGGTACGGCAACTGCTGCTGCGTGACGCGCTCGCACTTGTCCTCGTCAATGGCATAGAAGAACGTGACAAAGTCGTAGAATCCTTCGAACTCCGTCGCCGCCCGTTGCGCCGCCAACGTGTGCGGGTTGTCTTCGGGCAAAATCTTGAGCAAGTCGCTGTCGGTTTCCAACTGGGTCATGCCCATGCCGACGACGGTCGTCATCAGGACAATCGCGACAACCGTGCGCTTGGGATACGCGGCGCAGGCAAGGCTGATTCGACCCAACCAACGACCAATGGCCGGGTCACGCATTCCACCCATGACGAACGGGCAGTTGCCGAAACCCTGATGAGTCTTACCTTAGCGCGAATCGTCGCCGTTGCCGGTGGAATCGGAGCCTTCGTCGGGTTCCGCATCCAACTCTTCCTTCAGCCGCGCGGCCCGTGCCTTGTACTTTCGCAGCAGCTTCTTGGATTCGTTCCACGCGGTCTCGACAAGCAATTCTTCGCTTTCGATGGATTCTTCGTGGAGCTTCCGCG
>JBFJWV010000040.1:0-8309 GCA_041623515.1 Thermoplasmatota archaeon
AACGAAGAGAACATCACCGCAGTCCTGAAGGCTGCTGGCATCGACGCCGATGCTGGCCGCGTCAAGGCCCTGGT
The DNA here is from genome assembly GCA_041623515.1 of Thermoplasmatota archaeon. Taxonomy (GTDB): domain Archaea; phylum Thermoplasmatota; class E2; order JACPAO01; family JAHFTW01; genus JBFJWV01. The sequence goes on from JBFJWV010000040.1 coordinate 75, forward strand.
CGCCGCCCTCGATGGCGTCGACTTCGCTGCTGCCATGGAAGCCGCCACCGCGGCCCCTGTGGCTGCTGCCGCTGGCGCTGCGCCAGCTGCCGCTGCGGAAGAAGCCCCCGCTGAAGAAGAGGAAGAGGACGAAGGCGTTTCGGAAGACGAAGCGGCTGCCGGCCTCGGCGCACTTTTCGGATAGAAAAGTGAGCTTGACTCCGGGGGCGCTTGCGGCCCCGGACGACGGCGATCTCTTCGGCTAAGCGCATTCTCGCTTCGCTGAATCTGGCCTCCGGTCGGGGATGCGCTTGCGCATTCTCGACTTGATGCCGGTGCCGTTTGCGGCGCCGGCGGACGGGTCTCCCTTTCCCCCTTTCCCCTTCCCTTTTGTTAATCAAGCATCCGAGCGGACGCGTTGATGGTCGCGCCAGAAGTCAATGGCGGCCAAGCTTAGCACGACGGCAGCGGCCGCTCCGGCAATGATCCATCCAATCTGCGGATGAACGGTGAGAAGAAGCGCCAGCAATTGGTCGAAAAAGAACGTCCAGATGGCCGCGGTCACAATGGTTGCCACAATCACGGGAGCCAACAATTCGCGCGTGCGAATTCCGGCCAGCCGGCCCAATATCAGTGCGATGTAAGGGCCGTTGACCAAGAACGGAACCAGCATGAACAACCCAATGCCGACGGGTCCCCACCGCTTCACGTATCCCTCGTGGGCTTCTGCTTTCTCTTCGATGAGCCGAATCCGGCGCATCACGTACCGGTCGCTGTCGTGGTAGCGGTGCAAGACATACAGGAAAATGGGGTAGCTGACGAATGCGGTTCCCAGGTCTTGCAGGAAGCTGGTGGGCCACACAAACCAAGGATTGGCGCCCAGGGCCAAAGCCACAGGAATTCCCGCTTCGCGGCCCCCGGCCAGCTCCGCCACCAACCCCGATGCAACGGCGCGCGCCTGCAGTGGCGATGCGAGACGGAGCAGGATGAGGCCCGCGCCGATGACGGCCCAGATGGCGAGCCCGGCGATGAAGATTGGCCGTTCCAGTGTCCTAGGCGGGCTCGGCGTCGGCGCGGTGGTCATCTTCGTTGAGTTTGGGTTCCTGGCCGGCAAGCCGGGGGTCCAAGTAATCCGATTCCCAGACCTTCAGCACGCTCACGGTAATGCCGACCAGCAGGGGGCCGAGGAACAAACCGATGAAGCCGAAGGCGGCCACACCGCCCAGCACGCCGATGAGCACGAACAGGGGGTGGATGTCGGCCCGGTCGCCGATGAGTTTGGGGCGCACGAAATTGTCCACTTGCGCGACGACGATGGCGCCCCATGCAATCAGGAAGATGCCTTGCCAAATGTCTCCTGAGATGAGCAAGTAAACGGCCGCCGGAATCCAAACCACGGGAGGTCCGATGACGGGCAGGAGACTCAAAATGGCCATCACGGCGGCCCAAATGATGGCGCCGGGCACGCCCGCGATGAGGAATCCAATCCCTCCCAATCCACCTTGGATGAGTGAGGTGAGGATTTGTCCGTAGAACACCGCCTTGAGGCCGTTGTGGCCTTCCTCCATGAGGTAGTCCACTTGCGTGGCCGGCAAGGGTGCTGCCCGCCGCAGGTAGTTGGCCAGCTTTGCACCGTCGGTCAGCACGTAGTAGAGGACGAACAAAATGACCGTGATGGCAATGCCCAAGTCGAGCAGGAAGCCACCGGCTTTGGCGGCCAAGGTTTGCGCTTGCTGCAAAAGCCACGGCTGAATTTGCTCGGTGAAGGTATCTTGCAAGAAGGTGGCGCGCTCGGCCTCATCGATGTTCACCAAGAACGGCGCCAGGAAGTCGTTGATGTCTGCGATGAAATCCTCCAGCTTGCCAGCTTGGATGGCGGCCACGGCCTTCTCGGCGTCGTTGGCCAGCGAGAAGCCCAGGGCCACGACCGGAATGGTGAGAATCAGAAACACGGAGAACAACGTGGCGAACGCGGCAATCCGGTTGGGCAGGATTTTTTCCCAGGCCCGGTCCAGCGGGAAGGCAAGAATTGCCACCAACATGCCGGTGACGATGTAGATCAAGAAAGGCTGGAACAGCTTCCAGGTCAGGAAGAACATCAGGGCCAAGATGCCGAAGAAGAACACTTGGCTTTGGGTGGGGAGAACATTGCGGAGGTCAATGCGCTTCTGCGTTTCAGCCACGAGTCGCAAATGACCGGGCCGATTAAAGTCCGCTCATGCCATCACGTCGGCTGGGGTGTCCGGTACTCCGATTGCCAAAGACGCAGCATCGACTCGATGATGCCAATGATGAGCGGTCCCAGAAACAGGCCGATGAAGCCAAAGGCCGCAATGCCGCCGAACACCCCCAGAAGCACCCCCAGCGGGTGCAAGCCGGAACGGGCGCCGATGAGTTTGGGCCGGACGAAGTTGTCCACCTGGCTAACAATGAGGGCGCCCCAAAGCGTCAGGAAGATGCCCATGCCGATGTGCCCCGTGATGAACAAATAGGCTGCTGCCGGAATCCACACCAGGAAGGGTCCGACCAAGGGCAACAGGCTGAGCACCACCATGACCAAAGTCCACACGACCGGGGATGGGATGCCCGCAATCGCGAAACCGATTCCCCCCAATCCACCTTGAATCAAGCTGGTCAAGATTTGGCCCCGGAAGATGGCATTCAGGTCGTGGCGGGTTTCGTCGAACAGGTAATCCACGTGATCCTTGGGAAGCGGAAGCAACTGGGTCGCGTACGCGCGGAAGCGGCTGCCATCGACGAGAATGTAATAGATGACGAAGAACGCAATGATGACTCCCAGTAGAACCTGGCCTGCCGTGATGATGGCTGCCCGTGCGGCGCTCTGGAGCCAAGCCACCACCCATGGCCGCACGCGGCCCCAAGTTTCTTGGCTGAATGCCAGGCGCTCCTCTGCAGTGCGGTCGGGCCAGACGAGAACTTGCAAGGCGTCCATCAACTGGTAGCCAGCTTGACGCTGCAGCGCAGCCAAGATTCCCTGCAATTCTTGGTACAGCAACCATCCCGTCAAGAACAGGGGGACGGCAATGATCAGGAAGATGATCGCCAAAGTGAGGCCCGCGGCGCGCCGGGGCCCGGTGCGTTTGGTCAGTCGTTGATGGATGGGGTGGGACAGCAGCGCCGCAAACAGCCCGAAGATGATGGCCACGGCCAACGGTTTGAGCAAGAGTGCGCCCACCGCCAAGGCGGCCACCAAGATGGCAATGAAGAACACCCGGCCCTGGCGCGAATCCACCATCGCGGCTTCATCACCGCAACCGGTCCATAAACCCGCCGCAGGCGCGGCCCCTATGCTTGTTTGTGTTCCTCGCAAATGCGAATGAAATTGTTGAACATGGTCACGCCCGCTTCCGTGTGTTCCACTTCAGGGTGGAACTGCATGCCAAACAAGGGGCGTTCGTTGTGGCGCATGACTTGGACAGGGCACGTCTCGGAGTGCGCCAAGACGCGGAAGTTGTCCGGAACCTTGGACACTTCGTCATGGTGCGATTCCCAGACGGTGCTCCGCTCTGGGACGTCACGCAAAATGTCCCCTTCGTCCGTGACAATCATTTCTGTGGCGCCGAATTCTGGCGTCTTCCCGGGAGCGGCTTCGCCGCCAAAGTGGCCGGCCATGAATTGCAGTCCAGCGCAAATGCCGAGAATGGGAATGTCGAGACCGTCAATGTATTGGCCGCAATTGCCCAATTCGCCGCTTACGCCGACCCGCGGAGCGCCACCAGACAGAATCAGTCCGTCCAGGTTGGCCGCTTGCAAATCCTCCAGAGGGGTCGTGTTGTCGACCATTTCCGTGTCTTGCTTGAGGTAGCGCAACACGCGCCATTCGCGATGCGTCCATTGGCCGCCGTTGTCGACCACCCAAATCTTCACAGGCGGGCCAGCCGAGGTTGTGAGAAAAGGGATGGGGTGCGATTCGGGGGGCGGCGCAACAGCCAAGTTGCATGTGCGAATCAGACGCGTAGATGGCGGCCGATCGACAGAAAATTCTCCTCGTTGAAGACGATGATGGGGATGTGCGCTTGGTGCGTCACGCCTTGGATGAAGCAAAGGCTGCTTACGAGCTGTCCGTGGTCCCGACCGTGGCAGCTGCCCGCGACTTCATCAAGGCGGTGGAGGCGGGCAAGCAACCCAACCCGGATGTCGCCTTGCTGGACATCAACCTCCCCGACGGTGACGGCATCGAAGTGCTGCGTCGGATTCGATCCTCGCCCGAGATGCGGCACCTGGCCTGCTACATGTTCACCACATCCAATCAGCCGCTTGATGTCGCGGATGCAAAGGACAGTGGCGCGACGCGTTACATCGTGAAGCCCATGGACCCCAGCGCGACCGTCAGCTTGGTGTCCGAAATCCACCGCATGTGGCTCACCAAGAAAATGATGGCCCCGTAGGGAGGCAAAGGAGTGGCCACTGCCCGTCTCCTAACAAGCCCGGTCATCCTGAGCTGGTGACAGCTCCGTCGGGGCTCTGACCCGGAGTTCGGCAAACCCCAACGCCCGAACCGGCCCCGAAGGGCAGGCAGCAGACGGAACGCCGGGGCGGCTTTCGCGTGATCGTGGCCTTGTCCTGCTACGAGGTTGTCCCCACCGCATCGCGTGACGTCTCGTCTGAAGGCTTGGCGGGGGACCCGCTGCTTGGCAGCGCGTGCAGGGGTTCCGGGCTCACGAAGTCCCGGGCTGTTGGCGACACCTGGTACCCCACATCATGCAGTCCGTGGGACGTTTTGGGCGCGCCTGTATGCCAACCATTGCACGCTTCATCACGCAGCGCCTGACGGCGCAGTCCGAAGCGTCTTCGGGCCGGCAAATCGCATGCATAACGCGACCGGATAACCTTTGGCTACCAGCGCTTCTGGCCCTGTGTGCCTTGGCGCTCCGCTGTCGACGAGTTTCCGGGAGGTGTTTCGCTTCTGCTGGAGGTCCGCCCTGGCGCGGCCCAGTCGAAATTCCCGGTGGACTACGACCCGTCGCGTGGACGCATTGGCGTGGACGTCCAGGCCCAGGCGGTGGACGGAAGGGCCAACCTGGAGGTCCTGCAAGTGGTGGCCGATTGGTTTCACGTCCGTGCGGCGGATGTGACCCTCGTCGCCGGCGCCTCGGATGCCGGCAAGAAAGTCGTGGTGCGCGGCGCCGATTGGAGCCGGGCGGTGGAGCGGCTTGAGGACGTTTTGTGAATTCCGCCGAACGGTTGGCGCATCTGGAATTGGCCTTGGAGCGGCTTCGCCGCACCGCCGAGGGTGCCGCGGTTCTGGTGGAAGGCCGGCGGGACGTGGCGGCGCTGGAGGCGCTCGGCGTCGGGGGCACGCACATCACCCTGCACCGAGGCATTGCCATCGAAGCCCTCATCGATGAATTGGCGCGCCGAACCGAAGAGGAGGGCTGGTCGCGTTTGGTGCTGTTGTTGGATTGGGACCGCACTGGAGGGCGGCTCATGAAGCGGCTGCGCGACGGTCTCATGGGTCGCATCGGATTGGATGTGGAATGCCGCCGGCGCTTGGCGCGCGCCGTCCACTGCAAGTGCGTGGAGGACATTCCGGCGGAAGTTGCAACATTGCGTCGGCAAACCGTATAAGCTGGGACGCCTAGGATGGAGCGATGCGTGTCGCGTGGGTGCTTGCAAGTGCATTCTTGCTCCTGGCCGGACCTCTGTTTGTGGGGGCTCAGCCTTCCGGAGAGTTGAACGAAGAAATCTTGGCCCAAGAAGGCAAGGACATTACGTTCTATGGTGCCACGTTTGCCATGGGCCGGAGCAATCCGTTGCCCATGAACACGGCGTACCCGTACGGTGTCAACGATTACTCGTTTGGCACCGGCGATGGCGGCTGCGGTTCCCCGCCACCAGCGCCCGACGGCAGCGTTCCCTCGGCCGTGCAACCGGAGTGCATCGACGAGTTTGCGGAAAACGAACTGTGGTGGTACACCACGGCGGGCTTCATTGAGCCCCGCAGCCACGAAGTCTGCGGCAACCCCCCCAACTGCGATTACACCAAATTCCACAATGAGCGCGGCCAAACGAAGGACATCTACTTCGACACCAGCGTTGCGCCGCGCGGCATCATTCACACGAGCGCCGACAACCACGGTTGGTTCGGCCTGTTCGGCGCGTACGGCCTGGGATGGAACTGGGATCCTGGATACTACAAGGACTGGACCGCGGCGGCGACGGTTTACCACGTCAACCTCGGCCCATGGTCCTCCGACCCAAGCGGCAAGCCGGACCTGTCTCCCATTTACAACAAGGAAGAGGGCGTCACCGTGGTCGCTTACGGCGAATCGGAGCCCTTCGACATGTGGAGCCTGGACGCAACGATTCCGTCGCCCACTTGCGATGGCGAATGCCAGACGGTCCACCCGATGCACGTTGAACTGGAATGGAACCCCGACTTCGTGGAAGCCGGCGGTGTTGTTCCGTACCTCAACGACCTCATCGTGCGCTGGGAATGGTACCAGAAGACCGACGACCAGGTGTACATCATTGGCACGCCGGTCGCAGGCTACGTCTGGAACTTGAACGGTGGCGAGGACTACCCCAACCAAATCACGTTGCCCGTGCGCAACCCCATTGATGTGGAGCTGGTGTTCCCCCGCTTTGTCCACGACAAACTGGTCATTTTGTCTGTCCTGAACACTCCCTGGGGCAGCTACGACGTCAACTTGGACTCCATCGATTTCGAGGTGTTCGATGACCGAGGCAACGCCATCACACCGAATCCGGAGGACTTCCAACGGTACCTGGATGTGAGCGTCGCCCACAGCGGTCACTACGACCCCATCAATTTGACCTGGATTTGGGACCTCTCACGGGAGAACCTGGACCCCGGCGAGTACAGCATCAAGGTCAGCGCCAGCAACTTCCAAGGTTCGGCGGATTCCGAGACCGTGGCCACCTTCACCATCAATTCCGATGGCTCGGGCGGCGACGTGGTCGCGGGGCAATCCGGATTGCTGAGCTTCACCAACGAACAGTTCCAGCAGTACCAAGCCGGCGCTGGCGTTGACAGCGAGGGCAGCAACGAAGTGACAGAGGGTCCCACGGAAGTGGATACCAAGGGCTCCCCGGGTTGGGGCGCCGCCCTCACGCTGGGCCTCCTGGTCGCGTTTGTGGCCCGCCGTCGCGCATAACTGTCCAGCAACAGCCATAAGGTGAACGTCCACTCAGGCGCCGATGGTGTTTGGGAAGAGCGGCGCAGCAGTTGTGCTTGCGCTCTTGATTGTTGCCGGTGTCCCGGTGGTTTCGCAGCCGAGCGGTGAGCTGAACGAAGAGATTCTTGCCAAGGAAGGCAATGAAATCACATTCTACGGGCACTTGTTTGGTGAAGGGGCGGGCAGCCCGATGCCCATGAACACGCAGTACCCCGACAGTGAGGCCGACTACTCCATTGGTTCGCGCAGCACCGTCGGTTGCAACTTCCCGCCGGAGAGCCCCACAACCGGCAGCGAAAACTGCATGGCGACCCGCCTGTTCTTCTACACGACGGCGGGCTTCGTGCAAATCAAGGAGCGCCTGCAATTTGCCTACAACAAGTTGCACAATGAGCGTGGTCAGACCAAAGACATCTACTTCGACACCAGCCAGCCCATCGTCACGACGCTGTACCAAAGCGCGGACGCCCACGGTTGGCCGGTTCTCCTGGGTGCCTATGGCCTGGCTTGGAATTGGGATCCCGGGTACATGTCGGATTGGACGGTGGAGACCTTCGTCTGGCATGCCAATTTGGGTCCCTGGTCCAGTGACCCCGATGCCGCGCCCAGCATGGGGGTCATCACTGCCGGAGACGGGACGCTCGTGGCCCACGGGATTGCCGAGCCCATGGACATGTACAGCATCGATGAGAACATCGACTCGCCGACCTGCGATGAAGAGTGCCAAACCGTCTGGCCGTTCACGGCCGAGCTGGATTGGGATGAGGAATTCGTGGCCAATGGCGGCGTGGTTCCCTACCTGAATGACCTCATCATTGAGATGCGGCCGTTCTCCCTGCATGAAAACGGCAAGCGCTACTTGGTGCCTGGCATGGTTTGGAACACCAACGCCGGCGAGGACTACCCGCCGACCTTTGTCCTGCCCACCCGCAATCCGTTGGATGTGGAACTGGTGTTCCCGCGGTTTGTTCACGATAAGCTGGTGGTGCTATCGGTGTTGAATACGCCTTGGGGCAGTTATGATGTGGATTTGGATTCGATCAACATTGCGTTCAAGGACAGTCGTGGGAACGTGATTGAGCCGGATGATGAGCAT
>JBFJWV010000041.1:0-8303 GCA_041623515.1 Thermoplasmatota archaeon
AAGCGTGACGTTGCGGGTGGGCGTGCTGGCAGTCCAGGGGGCGGTCAGCGAGCACGAGGACGCGCTGCGTCGCGCAGCCAAAGAAACCAATCAGGATGTTGCCGTCGTGACGGTGCGCACCGTCGACGATTTGGCCGGCGTGAATGGACTCATCATGCCGGGCGGCGAGTCCACCACCATCAGCCGCCTGCTGCGGTCAACGGGACTGCAGGACGAATTGCTGGCACGTGCGGGCAACGACCTGGCCGTGTTCGGGACGTGCGCGGGCATGATCTTGTTGGCCAAGACCGCCTCGCACGATGTCGAGGACAAGGATATCCAGTTGCTGGCACTTCTTGATGGAAACGTGGACCGGAACGCGTTTGGACGGCAACGAGAGAGCTTCGAAGCGACGTTGGAGGTTGCTGGAATCGGGCCGATGCCCACGGTATTCATCCGCGCGCCCGCGTTTACCCGGCTCACCAAAGGCACGGTGTTGGCGCGCATTGACGAAAAAATTGTCGCTGCGGAGGATGGCCTCATTTTGGGCACCGCGTTCCACCCGGAACTCACGCCAGACACGCGTCTGCACCAGCATTTCTTGGCTCTCGTGGCGGAAGCGGCTCAGGCCTGAGTGCGCGCCTGCTTGAGCAGGTTCTCCAGGTGGTCCACGCTGGCGCGGTACGACTCAATGGCGTGTTGGAAGTGGACTTCTGCGTGATTCCAAGCTTTGCTCAGGTCCGCATACCGGAGGCGAAGGACCCGTTTCTTTTCACCCTCCACGTCGATGTGGTCGTCTTCGACCAAGTCCAAGTCGCGCAACTTGTTGATGTGACGGTACACGCTGGGCATCGTGGTGTCGCAGGCTGCTGCAAGATCATCGACCGTCCACCACTTCGCGGGATGGAGCAGGAAGCACTCGTAGAAGATGCGGTACGACAAGCCGTGGTCGGGGCCTTTCCGGGCCGTGTAGCCAATGCGTTCCATGAGCAACTTGGCAACACGTTCCACGTTCATTTCGCCGGTCAGAGCGGGGTCGCCAATGACGCGCATTTCGAAGGCCACGCCGTCACAACGTGGCGGGCGCGATATTAGCTGTGCGTTCTGATTTGCGCTTCGGCGTTATGCCTTCTTGCGCAGCCAGGTCGCCAAAGCAAGGGCCACCACGGCCGTCAACAGCAGCGCCAGCGCAACCCATCCCCCATCCTCAAAGAAGTCAATTCCCGAGGATGCTTCATCGGATGCCATGTCGCCGCCGGCCATGGGGGCCTCAGCCATTTCCGTGCCGCTGGAGTCGGCGCTTTCGGCGCCATCATCGGCGCTCGCGTCTCCAACCGCTTCCGGTTCGCCGCGGTTTTGCACGGTGGGGCCAGCATCCATGGCATCCGCCAACCACCATCCCAGAGCGCGGCCCAGAGCAACCAAGCCACCTCCCGTTGCCAAAGCAGACAAGCCAAGGAGCACGGAAAACGAGGTGCCTTGCTCAGGGTGGAGCAGCTTCTTGCCGCTCCAAGTCAACTCCCAGTACACCCATTTGCGCCCTTCGTCGAAACGGCGGGCCAATTCGGTCGCCTCCAGGATTTGCAAGTGCTCGTGCACCGTCGCCTTGTTGAGGTCCAACTCGCGCGCTAGCTCGGAGCCCGTTTTGCGCCGCTCGTCCAGCGCGCGCATCACATCCAACCGCGTTTCGCTGGCCAGCGCCTTGAACGTGTCCCGGTCAAGGGTGACTTTGGCCATGGTGGGAATCAGTCGCCCCAAGCCATAGCCATTGCCGTATCGTTTGGAAGATGCCCTACACGCTGACTTGGACGTCGCGGAAGCGCAGGGCAGGCACCATGGAACCATCGCGGCGCTTGGGCGCGTCGGACACGGCATCCAGGCGATGCAACATTTCAGGGAGGTTTCCACCCAGGGCGATGTCCTTGCAAGCGCCATCCAGCGCGCCGTCGCGGACGCGCCAAACATTGGGACTCGTGATGGAGAAATCCCCGGTGGTCGCATTGGCAGTATGCGCGCCAAGCACCGATTCCACGAGGAAACCGTCATCGACGCCGGCCAACAATTTCTCCATGGGCAGCGATTGATCATGGGATACCACCCAATGACCGCGCCCGACGCCTGGAAGCGCCTTGAAATCGCCACGGGACGCATGGCCGGTGGACTGGGTGCCGTGCCGGTGTGCGGTCCACGAGTCAAACATGAAGGTCCGCAAGGACCCGGATTCAATGATGGGCATGCGTCGCGTCGCCAACCCCTCACCGTCACTCGCCGCCGTTCCGATTCCATCGGGATGCAGTGAATCGTCCATGATGGTCAGCCCCGCGTGGGCAACTTGGGTGTCCAGAGACTGGCTCCAGACCGAGCGGCCGCGCATGGCATCATCGCCATCCACGGCTCCCGCGACAAATCCGTTGACCAGCTCCGATGCGGCATCGGGCAACAAAATCACATCCTTGACGCCCGCCTCCGCATCGGTCGGTTTGCGCAGGTCCATCGTCGTTTGGCCGACTTGGGCGCCGATGCCGTGGGCGTCCAGCGACCCCACATGGGTGCTCTGCGACTCCCAGGTGCTGATCGCCCGCGTGCCATCTTCAAGCACCAAGCTGGCACCGGCTCCGATGGAAGTGGTGCGATCCCAGGTGGAAGCGCCCGCACTGCTGGAAATGGCTTCCACATGCCAGCCAGCCCCGACGCCACCGCCACTCATGTTGCCTTCGGGGCACGACTCGGCGGCGCCTGCAATCAGCTCAGCCGCTGCACGTGACATGGAGTCCACATCCAGGGCGGCGATGCCATCGTCCCAGCGCCCCGGCAAGTGTTGAATGGGCTCCGCCTCGGGCAATTGGTATCCATTGCCCGGGCCAATGCGTGCCTGGGCAAGGGCACGTTCAATGGCAGTGGCGGCATCGTCCTCCCTCGTGAAGTAAGCAAAACCAACGCGGCCCTGCACGATGGTGCGGATGGCACCTCCTTGTGCAAACGACGTGCTTGTGCCGGCGACGCGGCCAGCTTCCACATCCACGTCCAAATTGGCGCCGGCTTGCCAGTAGGTCTCCGCTTGGTCCGCCCCCCGCGCCAAGGACATACCAACGATGCGCTCGCAGCGGGCAAGCAATTCGCTTCCGTCCGGTATCACGAGGCACCCCCAACCAGGCAATCCTGGATGCGAACAAGGGGCCCGCCATCGCAAACCGGGACCCATTGGCCCTTGCCGCAGTAGCCCGGATCTCCCAATCCTTGCCGGTTGCCGAGAGCGTCGATGTGCTTGAGCGTGGACAGAATGTCGCCGGTCAAGCTCACGTCGCGCAGTGGCTCCGTGATGGCCCCGTTTTCAATGCGGAAGGCGTCTTGCGCATTGAACAGGAACGTGCCGCGCGCCGTGTCCACCTGGCCGCCGCGGCTGCCGCGGCAATAGATGCCATCCTTGACATCAAAGACCTCTTCCTCCGCATGTTCACCGGGCTCAATGAGCGTGTTGCTCATGCGCACCAAGGGGCGGCTGCTGAAATCCTGCGCACGCGCCGCACCATTTGCAGCAACGCCGTCCCCCAACTCGGCCGCCCGCTCACGGTCCGCCAGCAAGCCAACCAAAACCCCGTCGCGGAGAATGGGCTTGTCACCTGCGCGTACACCGTGGTCGTCAAAGGGAATGGAGCCAAAACCTCCCGGGTAGCGGCTGTCGTCGTGAATGTGCAGGCCAGAAATTCCAAGCTGCTCGCCCATGCGCCCCCGGAAGCACGATTCGCCGGTTGCGACCAAATCCGCTTCCGACGCATGGCCGACCGCTTCGTGGGCGAAAACGCCAGCCAGCTCGGGGTCGATGACGACGGTCGTGCGACCACCCTTGGCGCTGCGGGCCCCCAATTGTCCGATGCACGCCTCGGCCGCATGGGCCGCCTTGGCCACGGGGTCTTCGTCGCGGAACAGTTCCCAACCCTTGGTGCCACCGACACGCGTGCTGCGCCCGGCGAGATGGCCATCGCGCCGCGCGGTGAAGTGAATTTGAGCAACACTGCGCGTCAAGCCCCAGCGAAGGTTTGCGCCGTCGCTGTCAACGTACTGTTTGCGCACCACGGCTTCGCGGTACGCCGTGCTCACACTGTGGATTTCTTTGTGCTCGCGCACGACCCGGTCCATGTCGGCCAGCAGCGCTTGCTTGTCTTCCACGTCCACGTTGCGGGGGTCCGTGACGGGGCGCCAAATTTCCTCCCCAGTCTCGGGCTTCACTTCGGACAGTTCCACGCGTTGCGCAGCCGGCACGGCACGGGCCAGCCGCAGCGCTTGGTCCAGGCTTGCCCGGCCGGCGGACGGGTCCATGTCGTTGCTGCTTGCCATGCCCCATGCACCATCAACAAGCACACGAACCATGAAGCCCGTCTCGATGCCGGCAACAAGGGATTCGAGCTCGCCATCCTGAATCTGGAGCGACTGCTCCTCAACGGTTTCAATGCGCACATCGGCAAATGATGCTCCGGCGCTGCGCGCGGCTTCAACCAAGGCGTGGGCGTCCACACGCGGCCACGGGGGGCCGGCCGTTTAACCGGCGTGGAGGGCCACGTGGGCCGCACCATCCCGCTCGGTCACTTCCAACGAAGCGTCAAGGGCATCGCGCAGCCCTTCGTGATGGGTGACCAGCATGACTTGAGAGTACAGACTGCCCAGTTCCTGCAGCGCAGCCAGCACCAGATGCCGGCGCTCTTCATCCAAGCCACCAAAGACTTCGTCCAGCGCCAAAAACCGCATTTCCGCCGCGCTGCGTTCCACCAACATGCGGCTCACGGCAAGCCGCATGGCCAAGTGCACCAAATCCGATTCACCTCCGCTGAACCGATTGAGACTGTACCGGGTGCCCCCATCGCTGACGAAGACGTTGTACTCGGAATCCAAGGTGACTTCCGTGTAGCGACCTCCGGTGAATCGCTCCAGCAGCCGCGACGCTTCGCGTCCGATGGCGGGGCCAATGCGTGCGACCAGGTGCGCCTTGAATGCCTCCAGCATGCCGCGTCCGCGTCCACTCGCAAGCGCCGCCCAATACCGTCCTTCGTCTTCGGTTTCTTTGAGCCGCTTGGTTTGCTTTTGGTAATCATCAAGTCGGGCCGTGGCGGCGGCCACGTCCTTCTTGGCCAACTCAATGGCCGAACGTGCGCCAAGAACGGCCCGCTCCGCGTCCCGTTCGGCGGAGGCCTGGGCATCGTGCTGGGCCTGGACGGATGCCAGTTTCGGGCCCGGGTCCTCCAGATTCTCAAGTTGTTGCTGGGCGTCTTCAAGGGTTTTACGGGCATCCTGCAGCGATTGCTCAAGGCCTTGCTTCTCCTTGCTCAACGCGGGCAAAGCCTCGACGGAGCCATGGAGCTTCAGGCGTTCCTCATGGGCCGCTCGGCTGGCAGCCAGCCGTTGTTCCAACGCGTCTCCTTCGCTGGCAGCGATGCCGGGAACCTGCTCCAATTGCTGCTGCACCGCGACGCGCTCTTTCGACGCGGCCACGGCGAACGACGCGACGCGCTTTTTCTCTTGCAGGGTCTTCTGGAGTGCCTGTTGCTCCTTGGCCACCGCATCGTGCCGCCGTGCACTCTCGCGCAACCGCTCGGCCAAGGCGGGAACGTGGTCATCCAACGGGCGCAGGCACGTGGGACATTCGGCGGCATCGCCGAGGCTTTGCAACTGGTTCACGTGATCTGCATCTGCTTGGGCGCGGGACGCGGCCACCGCAAGCGCTTGCTGTGCGGCTTCCAGTTGTTCCTCGATGGCGGCCAATTCCTCCTCCGCCGTGGCCAAGTCGGTGGCGCCCGCGTCATCCAATTCGTGCAGCCGCTTCTCGAGTGCCTCGCGCCGACGGGCGTTTTCGCGTGCCCGTTGCACTGCTTGCCATTGCGATTCCAATTCGGGCAACGCGTCCGCCTGGACCCTCAGGGAGTCCACCTTCTTCGCGGCAGCTTGCGCCGCATCCCGCTGCGCGCCCACCCGCTTGAGGTCGCGCTCCATGGCTTCGACGTGCTGGGTTGCCTCAACCACGCGGGCTTCGACGATGGCTCGTTGGGCTGCAAGCTGGCGCAGGGTCTCCAGTTCAGTGACCGTCGCGGCCAGAGCCGTCTTGCAATTGGCCCACGATTCCTCTGCCACCTTCGCAGCCGCTGTCGCTTCCGCAAGCGCTTGCTTTGCCGCTGCAAGTTTGGCTTTCAGTGCATCGTGGTCCGGCAGCCCTTTGCGGATGGCCTCCACTTGATTTTCCAGGTCGCGCCGTTTCTGGCGCGCCGCGTCAATGGCCTGGTCAAGCGCGTCGATGCCCAGCATTTCGAGTAAGAATTGCTTGCGCCGGGCGGGAGTCATGCCCGCCAACCGATCCAAGTCCCCTTGTTGCGCCACGAGCGTCGTGAAGAACGTGTCCCGATCCATGCCGAAGCGGCGCTCAATCTCGGCGGTGACCGCTTCGTTGCTCCCCGCGCCTGGGTCCACGGCAACCCGGCCGTCGACGGTGAGTGTTGCACTCGGCGTCAACCCCTTGCCACGAAGCTCCCGGTGGACCCGAATGGCTTCGCCTGCCAATTCAAACTCGAGGGCAACGCCCATGGAATCCATGGGCCCCGCGCCATCCCAGCGGAGCAAATCCTTGCCCGTGCGCGTGGCAGGAACTCCGAACAGGGCGAAGCCAATGGATTCGAGGAGCGTGGACTTGCCACTGCCGTTGCGGCCCAGCACGGCCATCACGCCATCGGGCCATTCAATGAAGGTACGGTGGTGACGCCGGTAGTTGCGCAACTCAAGCGAACGGATCTTCATTCGGGGGCCCCCTGCGCTTCGGAGAGCAACTGGGCGGCCATGCGAACAAGCCGGTCTTTTTCGAGGGAATCCACGGCATACGTGGTCGCGAAGGCTTCGAATTCTTTGCCGAGCGCCCCCAGCGCGCCGGCGCCTTGGCGGACCTCTTCTTCTTCCTTCCACTGCAGCCGCAAGTCGAGGTGCAGCAGGTGCGCCCCTGCATCTCGAATGGCTTTCTGGTTCAGCAACCCGCGCAGGCTCGGGTCGAGACCGTGAATGCGAAGGCGGGCCACCGCATGCGCTTCGACGCGTTGGATGACCTCCGTGGCCGCTTCCACGACTTCGCCGCCGTCCATGCCCTCCGCGTGCAAAATGGGCAGGTCCGCGTAGGGGCGACCAGGCAACGCCGCGAAGTGGACCTCGGGCCGACCGTCAGTGAGCGTGACTTCCAGGAAGCCCTTGGGCTCGCCGGATTCAGCAATGCTGACGCGGTCGTGGGCACCGCAATACCAAGCGTTCGTCGTGACTTGGGCTTGGCTGTGGAAGTGACCCAAGGCGACGTAGCTGAAGCGGGAATCGAACCACGCGGGATCCAGGCTGAGTTCGTTGAACTCGGCGTGCTTGAAGGCCTCCAAATGATGGACCGCCCCATGCACGACGAGCACATCGTGGCCGTCCGTGTTGGTGGGGATGGCCGCAACTTCCGCCGCCAGGGCGTCGTTATCCACGCATTGGGGCACGGCGTGCACCCGGATGCCGGCCACCTCGATGGTTTCCAGCTTACCCTGGTGCACGGCGTGGATGCCGGGAAGATGGCCAAACAACGGAAATGGACTGCCGGTGGCAGCCAGCTTGGGGTGCTCGTGATTGCCTGCGATGACGACCACCGGAATGCCGGCGCGGGACAATTTCAGAAACCCTTCCAGCGCCACCGTAAGGGCCCGGTTGCTTGGGCGCACGCCATCAAACAAGTCGCCAGCGTGGATGACCAAATCGGGGCGCGTGGTGACCGCGTGGTCGATGATGCGGTGGAACGCGTCGTAGTGGTCCTGCTCACGCTGGTTGATGCCCGTGCGGGGGTCGGTGCGGGCATACTGTTGGTGGCCCAGGTGGGTGTCGCTGAAGTGGAGAATCCGGGCCACGTCTTGGGGAGCCAGCGCTCGTGTATCCCCCTTGCGGACAGGCCAGGACAACCACCACTGCGACCTCTGGTTCCGGTCGAACACCTGAAGTAGGGCCCAGGAACTGGTTGCGCTGGATGCACTCGCCGCGCCTCCGCGACCTCCTAGCGGAATTGTTTGAGACTCATGGATTCGACGTGACCGTCGACGCCGCGCTGGAGGGCCGGTCAGGCAATTACTACACGGCCCCGGTGCTTGCCGAGCAAACGGATTATGCCGTATTGGTGGAGCGGCGAGGGCCCCATGATTTGGTGCGCGCCGCGGATGTTGCCGAACTGGCCAACGTGGTCGAAGACGTGGGCGCCGAACAGGGGCTGATGGTTCACCTCGGCGCCATCGAAAGCGGCGCCGCTGGCGCCGGCGCCGGCCGCGTGATTGTATGGGATG